>NZ_JBEYZD010000025.1:0-111474 GCF_040645895.1 Streptomyces olindensis
CGAAGACGAGGGTGGAGGGGATCGCCTGGGGGTTGAGGGTGCCGCGTTCGAAGCGGAGCATCAGCTTGCCCGTCGGGTCCCTCCCCACGAAAAGCCCTTCACGCCACAGAAGCTCAAGCCACCGAGGCGATCCGCATCCTGATGTCGTCCGGTGACAGCGCCCCCTTGGCCGTCACATGGTCGCCGGACGACTCCCCGCGCAGCCGGCGACCGATCCACGGCACCAGGAACTCGCGCGCCCAGTGGACGTCGTCCCGCCGGATGTCGAGGGTGCCGCGCGGCGGCAGCGGGGGCCACTCCTGCTCGGGGTCGGCCGGCACGTCGAGACCGAGCACCTGGCCCGCGCGGAGCGCCACGCGCGTGTGCCCCTCGGGCGACAGGTGCAGCCGGTCGGCGTCCCAGGCCCTGCGGTCCTGCACGCTGCGCAGGGACCACAGGTCGAGGACCGGGCAGCCGTACCGGTCGGCGACGGCCCGGACGTGTCCGTTGTAGGTGGCGATCTTGCCCCGCAGGTGCTTGAGCACCGGCATGCCACGCGTGTCGAAACCGGTCGTCACCATCACCGTGCCGGACACGGCGGTGAGCTGGGCGACCGCCCGCTCGAAGCGCTCGGCCACCTCGTCCGGATCCGTGCCGGGCCGGAGGATGTCGTTGCCCCCGGCGCAGAACGAGACGAGGTCCGGGGCCATGTCGACGGCCCGCGGCACCTGGTCCGCCACAATCTGGTCGAGGAGCTTTCCGCGTACGGCGAGGTTGGTGTACCGGAAGTCGCCCTCGGGCCGGAGGTCGGCGAGCAGGACGGCGAACCGGTCGGCCCAGCCGACGAACGCCCCGTCGGGGCCGGGATCACCGACGCCCTCGGTGAAGCTGTCCCCCACCGCCACGTACGACCCGATCACTGCTCTGCTGTCACTCTTCGAATCGTCTGCCACAGCCGTTCATGATTCACCCTCGAATGTGACCTACGCGACCGTAGGAAAGGGTTGACGGGCGGTGAGATAAGCCACTCCTAAAGTGTTCGCCAACTGAGGAATAGGCGGCCCGTCAGGGATGTTTCGGGGCAAGCCGCCAGACCCGGAAGTCCGTGATCCGGAAATGGCTCCACACCGTCCGGAAGGCGAAGTGGCCGCCGGTGTAGGGCCGCGGGTCGGTGTGGTCGAAGACGAGCCGCCCGTTGTTCCACCACCTGACCGTGGAGCCGTCGGAGACGATCCGGACCCGGTTCGGCTCGTTCGGGACCAGCAGCGGCTCGGCGTAGTCGAAGACCAGGGGGCGGACGCCGGGCTCGCCGACGTAACGGCGCAGCCGGGTCGTGGTGTTGTAGTTGGCGCCGTAGCCGGCGTAGTACGTCGTGAGGTGGTCGTACTCGTCGAGGGCCCCGCCGCGGGGCGTCGCGAAGAGGTCCTCCGGGGAGCGGACGTCGGTGGCGTTCCAGAAGTTGTTGAGGTCGGAGACGCGGTCGTTGACCCCGCCCTCGGAGACGGGGGTGGCGGTGTACCCGAGGACGTACGGCCCCTCCAGCCGCTGCCTGAACCAGACCGTCGCCCCGCTCGGCACGTCGATCTCCAGGACGCCGCGCGAGGCGGTGACGCTGCCGCCGTCCTGCAGTTCGGTCGCCCACCGGCCGAGTCCGTGGCGGAAGTCGTCGTGGGCGATGAGCCGGCGGTGCCGGGGCGCGGCGTGCGCGGCCGTCGTCGGGGCGAGGGCCGCGAGGGCCGCTCCGGCGGCCAGGGCTCCGAACGTTCTGCGGGTGGTCGGCACGGGACACAGCTCCTTCAGAAAGCGCTTGCACTCACGACGGGATCACTGTGTCCCAACTGCCGCCCGCTGTCGATCCCTTGGGCCCGTCGGCAGGCGGACACACCGACGGCCGGACCCGGGGATCGGGGTCCGGCCGACGGTCGCGTGTCAGGCAGGTGGTCGTGCGGTCGGTCAGCCGACGGAGACGCCGTGCGAGCGCAGGAAGGCGACCGGGTCGATGTCCGAGCCGTAGCCCGGCGCGGTGCGGATCTCGAAGTGCAGGTGCGGTCCGGTGACGTTGCCGGTCGCGCCGGACAGGCCGACCTGCTGGCCGGCGGTCACGGTCTGGCCGGCCGAGACGGAGAGCTGGGACAGGTGGGCGTACTGGGCGTAGTGGCCGTCGTTCAGCTTGACGACGACCTGGTTGCCGTACGCGCCGCCCCAGCCGGCGGAGACGACCGTGCCCGCGCCGACGGCCTTGAGGGAGGTGCCGGTCGGGACGACGAAGTCGACGCCGGTGTGGTAGCCGCTGGACCACATGCTGCCGGACATGCGGTACGGGGTGCCGACGGTGGCGCCGTCCACCGGGGAGGTGTAGCCGCCGGCGTTGCTCTCGGCGGCCGGCTTGGCCGCGGCCGGCTTCGCGGCGGTCTCCGCCTTCGCGGGCGACTCGGCCGCGGAGGACTTCTTCGCCGGCTTCTCGGCCGAGGCCTTCGGCGCGGACGGCGCCTCGGGCGCGCTCGCCGCCGCCTTCTTGCCGATCGAGAGCTTCAGGCCGGGGTGGATCAGCGACGGGTCGTCGCCGACGGCGTCACGGTTGTCCGCGTAGAGCTTCTTCCAGCCACCGCTGACGTCCTGCTCGTCGGCGATCTTCGCGAGACAGTCACCGGCCTTCACGGTGTACGTGCGCGCGCCGGTGGCCTTTTCGGGGGCCTGCTTCTCGGCGGCCGGAGCGGACTGGACGGCCTTTTCCGGGGCCGACTGCGGGGTGGCGGCGTGGGCGCCGGCGGCCCCCATGAGCGGAAGGGCGAGAGCGGCCCCGCCGGTTCCGGCGACGGCGATGGAGCGGGTGAAACGCTGGGTCTTCGGGCGGCGGTGCTTACCCTTCGCGGGCATGGCGAATTCCTCTCCGGCGCCTACGAGGTGAGCTGTCGGGTGCGGGCTGGAGATGCCCGGCCGCGCCGAGGCGTGGCTTAACCCCAAGCCGTTCCGGGAACCGGAACAGGCGTCGTACCTGTGGGTCCCCCGCTCCTGCCGTACACGGGTCAGTGTGTGCGGGCTCCGGGCGGCGGCAGGATTAGGCGTCCGTCCGGATTGGTGTGGAACGTAAGCGACCAAGACGCAACGGGACAAGCTTGCGGTTGCCTGTGACGGCGTTTTTCTTGACGCGCCGCCACATTTCCCGTCACCGAGCGTGGATTGCCGATCTCCCGTTTTCCGCAATGACCCTGAATAACGCCGGAATTACGTGAACATGGCGACAACGGATCGTCACGAATATGACGATGGTCACGCACCCCGACCCCATCTCCTTTACGATCGGGGCACGTTATATCCAAACGACCGAAGCGACCTATTCGGACAAGAACGACTACTTCCGCTTAAGACGGACGACAGTGGCATCCAGGTCCCCGCGCAGGCCGACCCGCAGCCCGTGGTGCAGCAGCACGGCGCCCCGGTGAACTTCGCCCGTTTCGAGGCATTCGTACACCGCTGTCGGGTCGAGACCCCGCAGCCGCAGCGCCGGCACGGGCTCGCCGAAGCGCTGCGCCTGGAGCCAGGCGAGGACCACGGTCTCGTCGCCGAGGACGTACTGCACCGCGCTCAGGCCGCCCTCCGGGGGCCGCAGCCGGTAGAGGTCGCCGCGCTGCACCACGGGCCGGATCTCCTTGTAGAGCTCCACCCATTCCCTCGCCTCGGCGAGCTCCTCCGGCGTCCACTTCGTGAGGTCCCCGCCGACCCCGAGCACCCCGGCCATGGCGCTGACGAACCTGAACCGCAGGGAGCTGGCCCGGTGGTTGAGCATGGCGTTCGGGCTGTCGGTGACCCAGGCGGCCATCACGCGCGCGGGGTGGAGCTGGCTGAAGCCGTGCTGGATGGCGAGCCGGTCGAGCGGGTCGGTGTTGTCGGAGGTCCACACCTGGTCCGTGCGGCTCAGCACCCCGAGGTCGATCCGGCCGCCGCCGCCCGAGCAGGACTCGAAGGCGACGCCCGGGTGGGCGGCCCGCAGGCGGTCCAGCAGGGCGTACAGGGCGTGCACGTGGTCGACCCAGAGCCGCTGCGGGTAGGGGTCGTCCGGCCAGCCGGCGTCGGTGAAGCAGCGGTTGAAGTCCCACTTGACGTAGTCGATCGGGGCGCTGGAGAGGAGCCCGTCGAGCTGCTCCCACAGGTACTGCTGGACGTCCTCGCGGGCCAGGTTCAGCACGAGCTGATTGCGGAACTCCGTCCTCTTTCGTCCCGGTTGGTACTGCACCCAGTCGGGGTGGGCCCTGTACAGCTCGCTGTCCGGGTTGACCATCTCGGGCTCGACCCAGATGCCGAACTGCATGCCGAGCCCGTGCACCTGGTCGGCGAGCGGCTTCAGCCCGCCGGGGAAGCGGTCGGGGTTGGGCGTCCAGTCGCCGAGCCCGGCCCGGTCGCTGGTGCGCGCCCCGAACCAGCCGTCGTCGACCACGAACAGCTCGACGCCCATGGCGGCGGCCCGCTCGGCCAGCGCCCGCTGCTGCTCCTCGGAGATGTCGAACTCGGTGGCCTCCCAGGAGTTGAACAGCACCGGGCGGCCCTGGTGGGCATCCGGGATCACGTGGGCCCGCTGGTAGGCGTGCCAGGCCCGGCTCGCCCCGCCGAATCCGCCGTCGGTCCACAGCCCGGCGAAGACGGGGCTCGTGTACGACTCCCCCGTGCCCAGCATCAGCAGGCCCGAGTCGTCGTGGCCGGCGCCGCCGGTGATCTGCACGCGCGCGTCCGGGAGCTGGGCCACGGCGATCCGCCACGACCCGGACCAGCCCAGGGCGCAGCCGTAGACCTCGCCGCGCTCCTCGGTCGCGTCGGTGTCGAGCGCGACCCACGGCAGGTGCTGGTGGGAGGTGTGGCCGCGGCGGCTGCCGATGACCTTCTCGCCGTGGGTGAGCGCGGAGCGCGTCAGCCGGGACTCGGCGCCCCAGCGGCCGTGCAGCTGGGACAGCCGCCAGGCGTCGCGGTCGGGCAGGGTCCAGGTGGCGGAGTCGGCGCGCAGCACCTCGACGGCGGGTCCCCGGTTCTCCAGGGTCACCCAGCGCTCGACGACATCCGACGAGGAGCGCATCCGGTAGTGCAGCGTGACGGCCAGGTCGCCGTCGCGGAAGCGGAGCCGCAGCTCACCGTCCTCGGCGTCATGGCCCTCGTGGACCCACTCGGTACCGCGCCGCTCGGGCGTGCGCACGGACAGGGCGGGCCGGGCGAACCGGGGGCCGCCCTCGACCGGGTACTCCTCGCGCCCGTCGAGCGGGGACTCGAAGGGCCAGTACTCGGGCAGCGGCCGGACGGCGAGGGCCTCGGCGTCGGCGAGGCCGATCCGCGCGCCCCAGTGGAGGTGCAGCAACTCGTCCCGGTCGGTGACGTGGACGGCGTAGCTGCTGGCCGGTCCCGACAGCACCCACGTACGTCCGTCTTCGGAGATCTCCAGCATCAAGCCCTCACAGATTCGAACAAGCCCGACCAGGTGCGACCAGGCCGCAACATCATCAAGGGCTCGGGGGGCTCCCTGCAACGCCTGTGGACAACTCATTTCCCCAGGCAGGCATGTCGTATCGTCGAGTGGTGCCCGTCGACGAGCCGCGCCGACGGCGCCGAAGGGGAGGAGCCCTCGTGACGCAGCAGGTCCCGTCGACCGAGCCCGAGCTGGCCGGAGTGCGCAACTTCCGTGATGTGGGCGGCTTGCCGACCGTGGACGGACGGCGGGTGCGGCAGGGCGTGCTGTTCCGCAGCGGCCACCTCGCCCACGCGACCGGTGAGGACGCCGCCTTCCTGTCCGGCCTGGGTCTGCACACGATCTTCGACTTCCGCAACGCGGCCGACCAGAAGCTGGAGGGGCCGGACGTCGAGCTGCCGGGCGTGCGCAATGTGAACCTGCCGCTGAGCGACCCGGCCGACGGCGCCGAGTTCTGGCGGATGGTCCGCGACGGCGATCTGGACCAGCTGCGCGCGATCCTCTCGGACGGCAAGGGCGCGGACCGCATGATCGCCTCGTACCGCATGATCATCGGAAGCCGCACGGCCGAGCACTCCCGCGTGCTGCACGCGCTCGCCGAGGACAGCGTCCCCGCGCTGATGCACTGCGCGGCGGGCAAGGACCGCGCGGGCCTGTCCATCGCGGTGACGCTGCTCGCGCTGGGCGTCGAGCGCGAGGCGATCGTCGAGGACTACCTGAAGTCCAACGCCAAGCACCGCCGTTACAAGGTGCACCGCAGCAGCTCCCACGCCTCGGCCTACTCCCCCGAGGTCATGGAGCTGCTCAGCCCGCTGTTCGACGCGCGCGCCGAGTACCTCACGGCCGCCTTCGACACCATCGAGGAGACCTGGGGCGGTGTCGACCCCTACCTGGAGAAGGGGCTGAAGCTCGCCCCGGAGACCCGGGAGCGGCTGCGCGAGCGGCTCCTCGACTGAGGCGCCGCCGGGGGGGCTACTTGGCACCCACCTCGAACAGCAGGTAGATGAACGCGGCGAAGACGTGTCCCAGGATGAGATAGATGAACAGCCGCACCCACAGGGCGCGCGGGAACTTCTCCTCCATGTCCCTCATGGCGTCTCTCCAGGCGTCGGGCCCAGGCAGAGGGCGGCCGAGGGGCTCTGCAGCAGGGTGTGGACGAAGAGCAGCTCGACGCCGTCGTGGTCCTCGGCGGCGATGCGGTGCGGGGTGAGCGAGTCGAAGTGGGCGCTGTCGCCGGGCGCCAGCCGGTGCGTGGTGTCCCCGAGGCGCAGCCGCAGCCGGCCGCGCAGCACATGGAGCCATTCCTCGCCGGGGTGGACGCGCACGATGTCGCCCTGGGAGCCGTACGGGACGTGGACCCGCAGGGCCTGCATCCCGCGCCCGGGGGCGCCGGCCTGCCAGTAGGTCCAGCCGCCCGCCGCGGTCGGTTCCATGTCGGCGGCGCGGACGACGGCGTCCCGGCCGGCGACCGTCTCGCCGAGCAGCTCGGAGACGGTCGTACCGTAGACCCGGGCGAGCGCGAGCAGCATCGGCAGCGAGGGCTGGCGCTGCCCGGTCTCCAGACGGGAGAGGTGGGCGGGTGACAGCCCGGCGGCGCGGGCCGCGGCCTCCAGCGTCAGGGAGGCCTGGCGCCGCAGCGCCCGCAGCTGGGGCGCGACCACGGCGGGCAGCGCACCGGCCGGCTGGTCGGCCGGCGAGTCGGCCCCGAGGGGCCGCTCGATCTCGGAGGAGCTCATGCCTCCATTCAGCCGGAGCCTTGCCTCAGCGGCAAATTTCTTGCCTCACAGGCAAAAAGCCGCGCGCCGCCGCGTGCGGCGCGCCTCAGCGGTTGGCCACCGCCTGCTTGACCAGTGTCTTCCCGAAGTCCCACACCAGACCGCCGTCGTGCGCGTCGTCCATCACGGCCGTGAAGGCGTCGACGAACCGGTCCACCTCCCGCTCGCCGATGATCAGCGGCGGGATCAGCTTGATCACCTCCATGTGGTCGCCGGAGACCTGGGTGAGGATCCGGTGCTTCTGCAGCAGCGGTACGACGACCATCTGCGCGAACAGTCCCTTGCGCGCGGCCTGGAGCATGGTCCAGCGGCTGCGCAGCTTCAGCGATCCGGGCCGGCCGAACTCGATGCCGATCATCAGTCCCCGGCCGCGCACCTCGGCGAGCATCTCGTACCGGTCCGTCAGCGCCGCGAGCCGGGACCTGAGCCGCTCGCCGGTGGCCCGGACGTTGGCGACGATCTGCTCGTTCTCCATCACCGACAGCACCGCCAGGCCCGCCGCCATGGCCTGCGCGTTCGACCCGAAGCTCGCCGAGTGGACGAGCACGCGGTCCATGGACGAGTAGACCTTCTTGAAGATCCAGTCCTTGCCGAGCGTGGCGCCCACGGGCACATAGCCGCCGGAGAGCGCCTTGGCCACGCACACCAGGTCGGGTTCCACCCCGTCCTCGTGCTGGTAGCCGTAGAAGTCGCCGGTGCGGCCGAGGCCCGTCTGCACCTCGTCGGCGATGAGCAGCGCCTTGTGCCGGTGCAGCAGCTCCTGGGCGGCGAGCAGGTAGCCGGGCGGGGACTCCAGCACGCCCTTGCCCTGGATGGGTTCGACGATCAGGGCGGCGACGTCGCCCTTCCTCAGCTCGCGCTCCAGGGCGTCGAGGTCGCCGAGCGGTACGGCCGTGTCGGGCAGCAGCGGGGCGAAGCCGTCGCGGAAGCCGGACTCGCCGTTGACGGAGAGGGAGCCTGTGGTCAGGCCGTGGAAGGCGTGCGCGCAGTACAGGACCCTGGGGCGGCCGGTGACGAACCGGGCGAACTTCAGGGCGCCCTCGACGGCCTCGGTGCCGCTGTTGCCGAAGAACACCCGGTCCAGGTGCGGACTGTGCGCCAGCAGCTTCTCGGCCAGCAGTCCGGGCAGCGGCTGGCAGTCGAACCGCGTGAGGTCGGCCAGCTGCGCGTCCAGGACGTCGTGCAGCGCCTTGCGGATCACGGGGTGGTGGCGGCCGAGCCCCATCACCCCGAACCCGGCGAGCATGTCCAGGTAGTCGCGCCCGTCCGCGTCGTAGAAGTAGGCGCCCTCGGCGCGCTCGTAGACCTTGTCGAAGCCGATGGTGTGCAGCATGCGCGGGAGCTGGTGGTTGAGGTACCGGGTGTGCAGCTCGTAGCGCTCGGCCCCGCGCTCGGCCAGCAGCGCGACGAGGTCGAATTCCCCGGCCTGCGACGACTCCGACGCGGACTCGGCGGTTGTCATTCCTGTGGCTCCTTGGACAGCTCATCCTTGACGGTCAGGCTCGCGCTGATCCGTCCGGCGATCTCGACGGGGGTCAGACCGATGTCGGCGAGCACCTCCGCGCGCTTGGCGTGCGCGAGGAACTGCTCCGGGATGCCGAACCGCCGTACGGGCACGTCGACGTCGGCGTCACCGAGCGCCAGCGCCACGGCCGAACCCACCCCGGCGGCCCGGCTGTTGTCCTCGACGACGGCGACCAGGCGGTGCTCGGCGGCGAGCCCGGGCAGCGCCGGGTCGACGGGCTTGACCCAGCGCGGGTCGACGACCGTGCAGCCGATGCCGCGGGCTTCGAGGAGTTCGGCGGCCTGGAGGCAGACGGGCGCCATCACGCCCACGGCCACCAGGAGCACCTGCGGCTCGGCGACGCGGTGCAGCACGTCCAGTCCGCCCACGCGGTCGACGGCGGGGATCTCCGGCCCCACCGACTCCTTCGGGAAGCGCACCAGGGTCGGCGCGTCGTCGACGGCGACCGCCTCGCGCAACTGGGCCCGCAGCTGGTCGGCGTCCCGCGGCGCGGCGATTCTGAGACCCGGCACGACCTGAAGGACGGACATGTCCCACATGCCGTTGTGGGAGGCCCCGTCGACACCGGTGACACCGGCCCGGTCCAGCACGAAGGTCACCCCGCAGCGGTGCAGGGCGACGTCCATGAGGAGCTGGTCGAAGGCGCGGTTGAGGAAGGTGGCGTAGACGGCGACGACCGGGTGCAGGCCGCCGGTCGCCAGGCCGGCCGCGGAGACGGCCGCGTGCTGCTCGGCGATCCCGACGTCCCACACCCGGTCCGGGAACCGCTCGGCGAAGGCGCCGAGACCCACCGGGTGCAGCATGGCGGCGGTTATCGCCACCACGTCCGCCCGTTCCTCGCCGATCCTCACGATCTCGTCGCCGAACACGGACGTCCAGGACGGGCCGCCGGCGGGCGAGAGCGGCGCGCAGGTCAGCGGGTCCATCACGCCGACGGTGTGGAAGTGGTCCTCCTCGTGCGCGAGGGCGGGCTCGTAGCCGCGGCCCTTCTCCGTGAGGCAGTGCACGAGGACCGGCCCGTGGAAGCGTTTCGCGCGCCGCAGGGCGGACTCCACGGCCCCGATGTCGTGCCCGTCGATCGGGCCGACGTACTTCAGGCCCAGGTCCTCGAAGAGGCCCTGCGGGGCGAACGCGTCCTTGAAGCCCTTCTTCGCGCCGTGCAGGGCCTCGTAGAGGGGGGTGCCGATCAGGGGCGTGCCCTGGAGCACGTCCTTGCCCCAGGCCAGCACCCGCTCGTAGCCGTCGGTCGTGCGCAGGGTCGCGAGGTGGTTGGCGAGCCCGCCGATGGTGGGGGCGTAGGAGCGTTCGTTGTCGTTGACGACGATGATCAGCGGGCGGTTCTTGGCGGCCGCGATGTTGTTCAGGGCCTCCCAGGCCATGCCGCCGGTGAGCGCCCCGTCCCCGATGACGGCGACGACGTGGCCCTTCTCCCCCTGCACCTGGCGGGCCTTGGCGAGCCCGTCGGCCCAGCCGAGCGCCGTGGAGGCGTGGCTGTTCTCGATGACGTCGTGCTCGGACTCCTCGCGCGAGGGGTAGCCCGACAGGCCGCCCTTGCCGCGCAGCTTGGAGAAGTCCTGGCGTCCGGTCAGCAGTTTGTGGACGTAGCTCTGGTGGCCGGTGTCCCACAGGATGCGGTCGGCCGGTGACTCGAAGACCCGGTGCAGGGCGACGGTCAGCTCCACCACCCCCAGGTTGGGCCCCAGGTGGCCGCCGGTTCTGGCGACCGCGTGCACCAGGAACTCCCTGATCTCGTCGGACAGTTCACCGAGTTCCGCCTCGGACAGCGCCTTCAGGTCGCGTGGTCCCCGGATGGTCTCCAGAATCGTCACGCTCGGGCCCCCTTCGCATTCCGTGCTGCTCAGCTCACGGTGACGGCCGGCTCCCCCGACCCCACGCCGTCCTGCTCCATCTGCTCGGCGAGCTTCATCGCCTCTTCGATCAGCGTCTCGACGATCTTCGACTCGGGGACGGTCTTGATGACCTCGCCCTTCACGAAGATCTGCCCCTTGCCGTTGCCGGAGGCCACTCCCAGATCGGCCTCCCGTGCCTCGCCGGGACCGTTGACCACGCACCCCATGACGGCCACGCGCAACGGCACTTCCATGCCCTCCAGCCCTGCCGTGACCTCCTCGGCCAGCTTGTACACGTCGACCTGGGCGCGTCCGCAGGAGGGGCAGGAGACGATCTCCAGCCGGCGCTCCCGCAGTCCCAGCGACTGCAGGATCTGGATGCCGACCTTGACCTCCTCGACCGGCGGCGCCGACAGCGACACCCGGATCGTGTCGCCGATGCCCCGGGAGAGCAGCGCGCCGAAGGCCACCGCCGACTTGATCGTCCCCTGGAACGCCGGACCGGCCTCCGTGACTCCCAGGTGCAGCGGGTAGTCGCACTGCTCGGCGAGCTGCCGGTAGGCCTCGATCATCACCACCGGGTCGTTGTGCTTGACGGAGATCTTGATGTCCCGGAAGTCGTGCTCCTCGAACAGGGACGCCTCCCACAGCGCGCTCTCCACGAGCGCCTCCGGGGTGGCCCTGCCGTACTTCTGCAGCAGCCGGCGGTCCAGGGACCCGGCGTTGACGCCGATCCGGATCGGTGTGCCGTGGTCCTTGGCGGCCCGGGCGATCTCCTTGACCCGGTCGTCGAACTGCTTGATGTTGCCGGGGTTGACGCGTACGGCGGCGCAGCCCGCCTCGATGGCCGCGAAGACGTACTTGGGCTGGAAGTGGATGTCGGCGATGACCGGGATCTGCGACTTGCGGGCGATGGTCGCCAGCGCGTCCGCGTCGTCCTGCGTGGGGCAGGCGACCCGGACGATCTGGCAGCCGGACGCGGTGAGTTCGGCGATCTGCTGCAGCGTGGCGCCGACGTCCGAGGTGCGGGTCGTCGTCATCGACTGCACCGACACCGGGGCCCCGCCCCCGACCGGCACCGGACCGACCTGGATCCGGCGCGACGCGCGCCGCTGTGCCACCGGCCGGACCGGCACCTCGGGGACGCCCAGCGGGATGGCGGTCATGACGTCACTCCCGGTTCCCGGAGACCGTCTCGCGCATGGCGCGCAGGGACTCCTTCAGCGATCCCATGGTGGCGAGGACGGCGGTGGGCTCGTAGCCGCAGTGCGCCATGCAGTTGGCGCAGCGCGGGTCCTTGCCGCGGCCGTACTTGTCCCAGTCGGTCTCCTCGACCAGCTCCCGGTAGGTCGGCACGTACCCGTCGCTCATCAGGTAGCAGGGGCGCTGCCAGCCGAAGAGCGAGTAGTTCGGGATCGCCCAGGCCGTGCACGGGAAGTCGACCTTGCCCTCCAGGAAGTCCAGGAAGAGCGGGGAGTGGTTGAGCCGCCAGCGCCGCCGGTTGCCGCCCGCGAAGGCCTTCTTGAACAGCTCGCGGGTCTGTTCCACGCCGAGGAAGTGCTCCTGGTCGGGGGCCTTCTCGTAGGCGTAGGCGGGCGAGATCATCATCTCGTCGACCTGGAGGTCGTCGTTGAGGAAGTTGAGCACCTCGATGATGGTCTGCGGGGTGTCGGTGTTGAAGAAGGTCGAGTTGGTGGTGACCCGGAAGCCGCGCCGCTTGGCCTCCTTGATCGCCTCCACCGCCTCGTCGAAGACGCCCTCCTTGGCCACCGACTCGTCGTGCCGCTCGCGCAGGCCGTCGATGTGCACCGCGAAGGCGAAGTAGGGCGAGGGCGTGAACTGGTCCATCTTCTTGCGCAGCAGCATGGCGTTGGTGCACAGGAAGACGTACTTCCGCTTGGCCACCAGCTGGCGGACGATCTCGTCGATCTGCGGGTGCATCAGCGGCTCGCCGCCGGCGATGGACACCATCGGGGCACCGGACTCCATGACCGCCCCCACGGCCTGGGCGACCGGCATCCGCTGCTTGAGCACCCCGGCCGGATGCTGGATCTTGCCGCACCCCTCGCATTTGAGGTTGCAGGCGAACAACGGCTCCAACTCGACGATCAGGGGGAACTTGTCCCGCCGGCGGAGCTTCTGTTCAGCCAAGTACGTAGCGACCTTGATGGACTGTCGGAGCGGCATGGCCATCTGGCTCACCTCCTGGGGAGCAGCAAGGAACGGTGCCATTCGAAGAAAGCGGGAAGGACGGAACGAAGAACACGGAAAGCTGATATTCCACCGCGCACCGTGCCGATCCGGACGAGTTCATGTTCAGGAGCGTCCACGACCACCCGGACGGCCGCAACCGGGCGCTCGCCCGCGCGCACGGCGCTCAGGAGCGTGGCCGCCGACTCCATGTCGACCGCGATCGCGCCGGTCGCGAGCAGCTCGGACCGTTCCTGGCCGCGCACGACGTGGTCGGAACCGGTGAGCGGCCCGGTGTGCACGGTCCGCCCGGGCACCACCCGGCCCAGCTCCTTGACCAGCAGCTCCGTCCCCACGCAGGGGGTCGTGGAGCGCGGGTCGCGGGTCTCCTCGGCGACGACCAGGTCCCCGGGGTGCATGCCCGGCGCGAGTCCCGCGCAGAAGCCGGTGGCCAGCACGGCGGCGTCGCGCAGGGCCGGGTCGGCGAGCACGCGCGTGACGGACCGCTCGGCCGCCGCGGGCCCCATGCCCGTGCGCAGCACGGTGACCGGCCCGCCGGCACCGCCCCGGCCGCCCGCGCGCAGGGCGAACTGCTCGATGCCGAGCGCACAGGCGATCAGCAGCGGGGCCGGGGCGGGCTGTGGGCTCATCAGCTCCCCTTGAGCCGGTCGGCGAACGGCTCCCCGTGCACGTACCGGCCGAGCGCGGTGAGCGGGAACACCTGCCGGTAGAGGTGGTAGTTGATCGAGAAGTCCCACGGGAAGCCGGTCCCCGTGAAGTACGGCTCGTCCCAGGAGCCGTCCTCCCGCTGGGTGGCGGCGAGCCACTCGACGCCGCGTTCGACGGCCTTGGAGTCCCGCTCGCCCGCCGCGAGCAGCGCCAGCAGGGCCCACGCCGTCTGGGAGGCGGTGGAGGCGCCCTTGCCGCTCCATTCCGCCACGTCCTTGTAGGAGCGCAGGTCCTCGCCCCAGCCGCCGTCGTCGTTCTGCACGGACTCCAGCCAGGCCACCGCCCGCCGGATCGCCGGGTGCGCGGCGGGGATGCCCGCGGCGACCAGGGCGGGGACGACGGACCCGGTGCCGTAGACGTAGTTGACGCCCCAGCGCCCGAACCACGAGCCGTCCTGCTCCTGTTCGGCGAGCAGCCACTCGATGCCGCGCCGGGTGCGCGGGTCGTGGGCGAGCCCTTCGACCGCGAGCATCTCGACGACGTGCGCGGTGACGTCGGCCGAGGGCGGGTCGATGACCTCGCCGAAGTCGCAGAACGGCAGCCGGTTCGGGAAGGGGCTGGTGTTGTCGACGTCGAAGGCGGCCCAGGCGCCGTTCTTCGACTGCATGCCGAGGGTCCAGCGCAGGGCCCGCCCGATCGCCTTGTCGACCCGCTGCGGGTCGTGGTGGGTGATCCGGCGCAGCGCGAGGACGACCTCGGCGGTGTCGTCGATGTCGGGGTAGTTGTCGTTGTGGAACTCGAACGCCCAGCCCCCGGGCGGCAGTTCCGGCCGCCGTACGGCCCAGTCACCGGGCCGGACGATCTCCTCGCCCAGCATCCAGTCCGCCGCCTTGACCAACTGCGGGTGGTCCGGGGGCAGTCCGGCGTCGACCAGCGCGATCGCGGCCAGGCAGGTGTCCCAGACCGGCGACTGACAGGCCTCGATCATCCGGGCCCCGTCCTCGCGCCACACGGCGAACCGGTCGAGGGACGCCAGCCCCTCGCGCATCACGGGGTGCTGGAGGTCGTAGCCGAGCAGGTGCAGCGCGATGATCGAGTAGACGGCCGGGGGCTGGATGCCGCCCCAGCAGCCGTCGTTCTCCTGCCGCTCGATGATCCAGCGGGCGGCGCTGTTCATGGCGGCCCTGCGGAGTCCGCGCGGGGCGACCTTGCGCAGGGTGTGCAGAGCCTTGTCCATCCGCTGGAAGGCCCCGTCCCAACTGAGGGCAGGGGCGAGGGGCTTGGGCGGATTCGGGTGGGCCGGGTCGGTGTGCAGCTCGTCGAGCGGGAACGGCGCGGGGCGTACCGGCCGCTTGGCGGAGACGATCGTCAGGGGGACTATCGTCTGCCGGGCCCAGCAGCCGAAGTCGTAGATGTTGAGCGGCAGCCACTTGGGGAAGAAGATCAGCTCGGGCGGGAGTTCGGGCAGGTCCTCCCACTTCCACCAGCCGAACAGGGCCAGCCAGATCCGGGTGAAGACGCGGGCGGCGGCGATGCCGCCCTGCGCGCGGATCCAGGCGGAGGCCTTCGCCATGTGCGGGGCGTCGGGGGCGTCGCCCGCCAGCCGGAGGGCGACGTACGCCTCGATGCTGGCGGAGAGTTCGCCCGGGCCGCCGTAGAAGGTGCCCCAGGTGCCGTCCTCGCGCTGCTCGCCGCGGATGAAGAGCGCGGCGGCCTGCGTGGTCTTCTCGTCGCGGATGCCGAGGAACTGACGGAGCAGCAGGTCCTCGGCGTCCATCGTGACGTTGGTCTCGAGGTCGCCCTTCCACCAGCCCTGGGCGTCCTGGCGGGAGAGCAGGAAGTCGGTGGCGCGCCGTACGGCGCGGGCGGCGGCTTCCGGTACCCCGGCCGCCGCGGGGATGTCGGTGTCGGTGTCGGTGTCGCTGGCCGCGGCGGCTCGGGGTGGCAGGGCCCCGGTGCTTCCGTCGGTCGTCGCTGTCATGGCTTCCCCTTCGTGCAGTCCTGCAAGGCGTGCATCTGCTGTGGGTCCGCCGTCGGCCGGTGTCACGAGGAGACTCGCGGCACCGGCCGGCGACTACGCGAGGGCTATTCGACCGATAGTGATCATCTCTTCCGTACGACGACGAAGTCCGCGAGCGCCGTGAACTGGGCCCGCACCCGGTCGGGCATGTCGACGGCGTCGAGGGCCTCGATGGCGATGGTGTGCTGACGGCGAGCCTCGTCGGCGGTCCACTCGCGGCCGCCCGCCTCCTCGATGAGGGCGGCGCGGGCCGCGAACTCCTCCTCGGAGAAGTTCGCGAAGTCGCTGGCCTTGGCGTCGGCGGCGAGCATCTCGCCGAGCCGCTCGGAGGCGGGTCCGCCGGCCGCGAGCGCGGCCACGACCGGCAGCGACTTCTTGCGCTGGCGCAGGTCGCTCCAGGTCTGCTTGCCGGTGGAGACCGGGTCGCCCCAGATGCCGAGGAGGTCGTCGACGGCCTGGAAGGCGAGCCCCAGGTGGTAGCCGTACTTCTCCAGGGTGTCGGCGGTGCTGTCGTCGGCGCCGCCGAGGACGGCGCCGATCGAGCTGGCGCAGGCGAGCAGCGCGCCGGTCTTGTTGCCCTCCATCTCCAGGCACTCCTCGACGCTGACGCGGTCGCGGTGCTCGTAGGAGATGTCCTGCGCCTGGCCGTCGATGAGGGCGCGGGTGGCGGTGGTCAGGCGGCGGGTGGCGCGGCCGGCCTCGACAGTGCCCAGTTCCAAGAGCACCTCGCCCGCGAGGGCGAACAGGGCGTCGCCGACCAGGATGGCCTGGGCGGGCCCGTGCACCTTCCAGACCGTGTCGCGGTGGCGGCGCTGTTCGTCGCCGTCCATGAGGTCGTCGTGGAGGAGGGAGAAGTTGTGGACGAGTTCCACGGCGACGGCGCCGGGGATACCCGTTTCGGGGGCGGCGGACATGACCTCGGCGGACATGACGGCGAGGGCGGGGCGCACGGCCTTGCCGCCGTCACCCTCGGCGGGCCTGCCCTGGGCGTCGATCCATCCGAAGTGGTAGGCGGCAACAGTGTCCATGGGAGGTGCCAGGCGGTCGATGGCCGCCCGCAGTACCGGTGTGGCCAGGGTCCGGCCGCGCTCCAGCAGCGCGGTCACGTCCACCGCCTCGGCAGTCTTCGAGGCCGGGGGCACAGTGGGCACAGTCTCTCCTCTTGTTGCGGTACCGGGGGTGCGGGGGCCGCCTGCCGCGTCGTGCCGAGCGAGCATCACGCCGCCTCCTCGAACTCGAAGAGGTGCTGCGGGCGGGGCCGGCCCAGGGCGCCCAGCACGGCGTCCGCCGCGCTCACACCACTGCGGACCGCACTCTCCATGGTCGCGGGCCACCCGGTGGCGGTCCACGCTCCGGCCAGGTAGAGGCCGGATGCCTTGGTGCGGGCGCCGGGCCTGAGGCGCCCGACGCCGGGGGTGGGAGCGAACGTCGCCGTGCGCTCCCGGGTGACGAAGAAGTCCCTCACTTCGGCGCCGCGGGTCAGCGGCAGCAGCCGTTCGAGCTCGGGCAGGTACCGCTCGCGCAGCACGGCCACGGGCGCGTCGATCTCGTCCTGGGCCGCCGACTGCGACAGGGCGAGGTACTGGCCCTGGCGCAGCCCGGAGGCCTCGGTCCGGTCGAAGACCCACTGCACCGGGGTGCCGAGGGCGCTGAAGAACGGCCGGGCGAGCACCTTGCGGTCGTACACCACATGGACGTTGAGGATCGGTGCGGTGCCGATCTGCAACAGCCGTTCCGGCGCGTCGAGGGCGCCCTCGGGCAGCAGGTCGTGCGCCTCGCGCTGCGGTACGGCGAGCACCACCGCGTCCGCTTCGAGGGTCTCGCCGGGAACCTCGACGCTCCACCGTCCGTTCACCTCCGCGGAGACGGAGGTGACGCGTGTACGGACCTCGGTACGGACACCCGCCGAGTCGAGCGCCTTGCGGGCCAGGCGGTCGTGCAGTTCGCCCAGCGGGACGCGCGCCCAGCCGATGTCGGCCGCGCCCGGGTCGGACAGCAGACCGGTCTTGAACACCATCGCGGCGAGCCCCAGGGAGGCGTCGGAGGCGACCGCGTTGAGGGTGGCGACCCCGACCAGGTCCCACAGTGCCTCGACGGCGCGCGCCGACTGGCCGTGCGCGGCCAGCCAGCTGCCGAAGTCCTGAAGGTCCAGCGCCGGGTCGGCGAGGTCGAGCCCCTTGAGCGCGAGCGCCGCGCGGCCCACCTTGGCGCGGTCGGCGAGCGACAGGTGCGGATAGGTGGCGAGGCTGCGCCCCAGATGCAGGGGCACGGGCAGCGCGTCCCGCCGCAGCCTGCCGAGCCGCCGCCCCGCGGGCCGCGTCACGTCCAGCACGGGTACGTCGAGCCGGTCCTGCAGCGGGGCCAGTGCCGCGCCCTCGATGCGGTCGAGGAACCAGCGGTAGGCGGTGCAGCAACGCAGGTACACGTGCTGTCCGTTGTCGACGGTGAGGTCGCCGCGCTGGAAGGAGAAGGCCAGGCCGCCCAGTCTCGGCCTGCCCTCCAGCAGGGTGACGCGCACCCCGGCGTCGGCGAGCGCCAGCGCGGTGGTGACGCCGGCGAGCCCGCCGCCCACCACGACGGCGTGCCGTCCGTCCGCGACCGGTCCCTGGGACCGCGTGCCGTGGGTCATCACGCCCCCTCCCCTGCGCGGCGGCCGTGCTGCTCGAACGGCACACGGCCGGCCGTCTCCGTCAGGGACGCGGGCCCCTGCCGGAGGGTTGCCCGCCGCTTCGTACCGATGCCGGCGTCTGTGTGCGTCACGCACGCCTCCTGACGGTCCGTCGGGTCACATGCCGGGCGTCCAGGCCGGACAGGCCGCGTACGGCGACGTACGCCTTCTCCCGGCCGGGCAGGGAGACCCGGCCGCGCAGCACGGCCTCCGGGTCGCGCTCGATGCGGTCGAGGAGGCGGCGGTAGATGCCGGCCATGGCGGCGACACAGGCGCCGCTGCGCCGGTCGAGCATGGGCAGCAGCCGGTAGCCCTCGGCGAAAAGAGCGCGGGCCCGTCGCACTTCGAAGTGCACAAGGCCCGCGAAGTCGGAGCCCTCGGGTGGCCGGGGTCCGCTGAACCCGGCCGAGCAGCCGAATTTCGCGAGATCGTCGGCGGGCAGGTAGGTGCGTCCGCCCACGGCGTCCTCGCGGACGTCCCGGAGGATGTTGGTGAGCTGGAGCGCGAGCCCGAGCGTGTCGGCGTACTCGGGCGCGCGGTCGACGCCGCGCGCCCCCGGTTCGGTGCCGAACACGCCGAGCGAGAGACGCCCGATGGCGCCGGCCACGCAGCGGCAGTAGACCTTGAGGTCGTCCCAGGTCTCGTAGGTCTCGCCGCGGACGTCCATCAGGACGCCGTCGATGAGCTCGTCGAGGCCGCCGAGCGGGATCGGGAAGTGCCCGGCGGCGTGCGTGAGGGCGACGGCCACCGGGTCGGTGTCGTCCTCGTCGACCTCGCCGTCCCGGATCCGGGTGAGCAGCGCCCGGGTCTCCTCCAGCCGGGCGACCTTGACGTCATGGGCGAGCGCGCCGTCGCCGATGTCGTCGACCCGCCGCGAGAACGCGTACAGCGCCGACATCGCGCGGCGCTGGGCCGTCGGCAGCAGCCGGATGCCGTAGGCGAAGTTACGGGCCTGCCGCCCGGTGACGGCCTCGCAGTAGCTGTAGGCGGCGAGTACCGGTGGGGACGCGTGTGGTTCCGACTCCACGGTCCGGATCACCCCTCTCCTCGCAGAGTCACGCCCACCTCACGCAGCAACTTGACCTTGCCGGGCTTGGGCGGGCCGGGAAGTACGTCGTAGTCGGCGGCGGCGATCGCGTGCAGAGCCGCCCTTCCCCCCGCCACGAACCCTGCGAGCAGCAGCTTCAACCTGCCGTGGACGCTACCCACCAGGGGGGCGCCTTCATTCAGGAGATCCCGGGCCCTTTGCGCTTCGTACGCAATCAGCGCACGGACCGACGCTCCGGCGGTTTTCGTGGCGAGATCCGCCTCCTGGACGTGAAAACGCTTCATGTCGGCGGCGGGCAGGTACACACGGTCGCGGCCGAGGTCCTCGGCCACGTCCTGGAGGTGCTCGACGATCTGGAGGGCGGTGCAGATCATGTCGGAGCGGCGGATCCGCTCGGGCGTCGAGGTGCCGGTGACGGCGAGGACGAGACGGCCGACGGGGTTGGCGGAGAGCTCGCAGTAGGCGAGCAGGTCGTCGTAGGTCTCGTAGCGGCCGACCAGCTGGTCCTGGCGGTTGGCGGCGATCAGGCCGAGGAACGGCTCGGGGGTCAGCGAGCACCGGCGGACGGTCGGCTGGAGGCGGCGCAGCAGCGGGTGGCGGGGCGTCGCGCCGAAGACCCGGCGCAGGTCGGCCTCGAAGGCGTCCAGCAGGACCAGCCGGTCCTCGGCCGCCTGCGGGGAGACACCGAGCAGCCGGGCGTCGGCGCCGCCGGGGGCCAGGTCGCCGTCGCCGATGTCGTCGACCAGGCGGGCGAAGCCGTAGACGGCCATGAGGTCGGTGCGCCAGGCCCGGGGCAGGAAGAACGGGGCCACCGGGAAGTTCTCGCCCGCGGCCTTGTCGAGGGTGCCGCGCTCCGGGTCGAGGGGGCGCGCCGTGCCGGTGCCCGTCACCGACCGCCGCCCGGTGCGGGGACGGCACGTGCTGTGTGGAGCTGGGGAGTTTCCGTAGCCATCGCCGTCACATCTCCCGTTCTACACTGCCGACCCAATGCATACTATTTCGGACACGCCGCCCGGCCGTCCGCACGGCGGTGCGACGGGCGGTGTCGCGCATTATCGCCCTGATTGCCGTGTTTCGGGACCGGTACAGCTTACGTTGTACAACGCATCGAGGATCGTCAGGGTGTCCCGCACATCACGAGAACACACCGATTGGCCCCAAGATTCCATAAACCGGCCGGAGTTGACGCTTCCTTTGCAGACGCGGGGCCCCGACCGGACAGTTCCGGCGGGGCCCTGGCCGAGCCGGACTACTTGCCGGTGAACTTCTCGTACTCCTTGAGCACCTCGTCGGTCGGGCCGTCCATGCGCAGCTCGCCGCGCTCCAGCCACAGGACGCGGTTGCAGGTGTCGCGGATGGACTTGTTGTTGTGGCTGACCAGAAACACCGTGCCGGCTTCCTTGCGCAGCTCCCGGATGCGGTCCTCGGAGCGCTTCTGGAACTTGCGGTCGCCGGTGGCGAGGGCCTCGTCGATCATCAGGACGTCGTGGTCCTTGGCCGCGGCGATGGAGAACCGGAGCCGGGCCGCCATGCCGGAGGAGTACGTGCGCATCGGCAGCGTGATGAAGTCGCCCTTCTCGTTGATCCCCGAGAAGTCGACGATGTCCTGGTAGCGCTCCCTGATCTCCTCGCGGGACATGCCCATGGCGAGCCCGCCCAATATGACGTTGCGCTCGCCGGTGAGGTCGTTCATCAGGGCCGCGTTGACGCCGAGGAGGGAGGGCTGGCCGTCGGTATAGACCTTGCCCCGCTCGGCCGGGAGCAGGCCGGCGATGGCGCGCAGCAGGGTCGACTTGCCGGAGCCGTTGGAGCCGATGAGGCCGATGGCCTCACCGCGGTAGGCGACGAAGGAGACGCCGCGCACGGCGTGCACCTTGCGCACGCCCCGCTCCTCGCCGCGCTTGACGATGCGGCTGAGGGCGGCGGTGGCGCTGCCCTTGCCGGTCTTGGCGCCGTTGACGCGGTAGACGATGTGCAGGTCGTCCGCGATGACGGTGGGGATCCGCGCGTCGTCGTTCCGCTCGGCGTGCTGCTCAGCCACGGCCGTACCTCTCCTCCGCCTTCCAGAAGTACACGAAGCCGCCCAGGGCGAACAGCACGGCCCAGCCGCCCGCGACCGCCCAGACGTGGTCGGGCAGGTACTTCTGGTCGTACTCGTCGATGAGGGCGAAGCGCATCAGGTCCATGTAGATCGCGGCCGGGTTCCACTGCAGGACGTTCGCCATCCAGGCCGGCTTGTCCGCCAGGAAGATCGGGATGGAGAACATCACGCCGGACGCGTACATCCACGTCCGCATCACGAACGGCATCAGCTGCGCGAGGTCGGGGGTCTTGGAGCCCGCCCGGGCCATGATCAGCGCGAGGCCGGTGTTGAAGCAGAACTGCAGGACGAGCGCCGGCAGGATCAGCACCCAGGACAGGTCCGGGTAGTGGCCGAAGCCGACCGCGACGGCGAACAGCACGATCATCGAGAACAGCAGCTGCTGGAGCTGCTGCAGCGCGAAGGAGATCGGCAGCGAGGCCCGCGGGAAGTGCAGGGCGCGGACCAGGCCGAGGTTGCCGGAGATCGCGCGGACGCCCGCCATCACCGAGCTCTGCGTGAAGGTGAACACGAACACGCCCGTGACCAGGAACGGGATGTACACCTCGCGGGACATGCCCCGGTCGGCCTCCAGCAGCAGGCCGAAGATGAAGAAGTACACGGCCGCGTTCAGCAGCGGCGTCGCCACCTGCCACAGCTGGCCGAGCTTGGCCTGGCTGTACTGGGCGGTCAGCTTCGCCCGGGAGAAGGCGAGGATGAAGTGCCGCCGGTCCCAGAGCTGACGGACGTACTCGATGAGGGACGGCCGGGCGCCGCTGACGCTCAGCCCGTGCTTGGCGGCGAGTTCCGCCGCCGTGAGGCCCTCGTCGGGCGCCGCGGGCGCGCTCACCGCGACCGGGGCGTCGTGCGTTGTCTCACTCACTAGTGGAAACTTTCGTCTTCGAGATGCGCGGCCTGTGCGGGCCTGGCATGAGCCGGGGGCCAGGGTACGGCCCGGGTGCTCCCGGACACTCCGGATACGAGCTTGTCAGATCACCGGGGGCCGGCCCAGCCGGGTCAGCCGCCACACCGTACGCCACTTCATGGGCCGGCGGGGTCCGCACGGGGTGGTCCAGCCCTCGCGGAAGCCGCCGAACCAGGCACGCAGGGCGCGGCGGGAGGGGCGGCGCACGAGGGTGAGCAGCAGCCACACGCCGAGGTAGACGGGGACGAGGGCCGCGGGGAGGTTGCGGCGGGCCAGCCAGACGCGGTTGCGGGCGACCATGCGGTGGTAGACCGCGTGCCGCGAGGGAGCGGTCGTCGGGTGGTAGAGCACCATGTCGGACCGGTAGTCGATCATCCAGCCCGCGTCGAGGGCCCGCCAGGCCAGGTCGGTCTCCTCGTGGGCGTAGAAGAACGCGTCCGGGAGCCCCCCGACGTCGGCGAAGACGCGGGTGCGGACGGCGTTGGCGCCGCCCAGGAAGGTGGTGACCCGGGAGGAGCGCATCGGGTCGGCGGCGCGCAGCCGGGGGACGTGGCGGCGCTGGGTGACGCCGGTGTCCGGGTCGGCTATGCGGAAGCTGATGATGCCGAGCTTCGGGTCGGCCTCGAACGCCTTGCGGCACAGCTCGGCGGTGTCGTGACTCGCGAGGAGGCCGTCGTCGTCGAGGAAGAGCAGGACGTCGACGTCCCGGCCGGCCGGGCCGAAGGCCTCGATGCCGACGTTGCGGCCGCCGGGGATGCCGAGGTTCTCGGGCAGTTCGATGGTGCGGACGCCCTCGGGGACGTCCGGGACGGGCGAGCCGTTGCCGATGACGACCACCTCGACGGGGTCGCCGTCCTGCTTGGCGACCGAGTCCAGGAGGGCGCGCAGCTCGTCGGGGCGGTTGCCCATGGTGATGATGACGGCGCCGACCTTCATGCCGCTCACTTCAGCCTGCTCGAAGCGAGGATGGACACCAGGTGCAGCAGGGTCTGCACCAGGGCGATGCCGGCCAGCACGGCCACGCCGAGCCGGGAGAAGAACAGGTCGCCGCGGACGTGGTCGACGATCGCGAGGACCAGGATCAGCAGGGACGCCTCGATGCCGAGGATGAGGCGGTGGAACTTCAGGAAGGCGGCGGCCTTGCGGGCCAGCGCCATGCCGGAGGAGCGCATCTCGGCGGCGGCCTCCTTGACCGGCGGCTTGCCGGCCTGGTGGCGGGCGACGCCGACGAGGTCGGTCTCGGCCTTGATCAGGATGGCGCCGAGGGCGGCCAGGGTGCCGAGGAAGGCCCACAGCCAGTCGATGCGGCCCGTGCCCCACAGGTCGGCGGCGCGCAGGCCGAAGCCGGTGAGCACGGCGGCGTCGGTGAGGTAGGCGCCGACGCGGTCCAGGTAGACGCCGTTGAGGGAGTACTGCTTCTTCCAGCGCGCGATCTCGCCGTCGACGCAGTCCAGCAAGAGGTACATCTGGACGCACACCACGCCGAGGACGGCGCCCGGGATCCCCGGCACGAGCAGTGCCGGGGCCGCGAGCACACCGAAGACGGTCATCAGGTACGTGAGCTGGTTGGGCGTGACCCTGGTGTTGACCAGGTAGCGGTCGACCCGCAGGGACACCTCTCGCATGTAGAGGCGCCCCATCCAGTGCTCACCGCTGCGCCGGTCCTTCACCCCAGCGGGGTGAACGACGGGGCGTAGTTCAGCTACCGATGGCCTTGACATAGTCGGTGTAGGTGTCCTTGATCTGTTCGGTGTTCAGGTCGAGGTGTTCGAGAATGGTGTAGCGGCCGGGCCGGGTCTCGGGGGCGAACTCGACGGCCTTGACGAACTCGTCCGTCGTGAAGCCGATCTCGTCCGGCAGCACGGGCAGCCCGTGGCGGCGCAGGACCTCCGCCATGTACGCCGACTCCTCGTGCGCCCCGCGCAGCCACATCGCGAAGGCCGCGCCGAGACCGCACTGCTCGCCGTGGGCGGCGGCCCGCTTCGGGTAGAGCAGGTCGAAGGCGTGGTTGATCTCGTGGCACGCCCCGGAGGACGGCCGCGAGTCACCGGAGACCGACATCGCGATGCCGCTGAGGACCAGCGCCTCCGCCAGCACCTGGAGGAAGTCGTTGTCCCCGATGCCGCCCGGGTGCCGCAGGACGGCCTCGCCGGCCTGGCGGGCCATGGCCGCGGCGAGGCCGTCGATCCGCTCGCCCTTGACCCGGTTGGCCAGCTCCCAGTCGGCGATCGCCGAGATGTTGGAGACGGCGTCGCCGATGCCGGCGCGGACGAAGCGGACCGGGGCCTCACGGATGACGTCCAGGTCGATGACGACCGCGATCGGGTTCGGCACGCCGTAGGAGCCGCGGCCCGCGTCGTTGTCGAGGGTGGCGACCGGCGAGCACAGGCCGTCGTGCGCGAGGTTCGTGGGCACGGCGACCAGGGGGAGGCCGACGCGTGCCGCGGCGAACTTGGCGCAGTCGATGATCTTGCCGCCGCCGAGGCCGACGACCGCGTCGTAGTGGCCGGCCTTTATGTCACTGGCCAGCCGGACGGCGTCGTCGAGGGTGCCGCCGCCGACCTCGTACCAGGTGGCGCCGGGCATGCTCGGCGAGATGCGCTCGCGCAGCTTCGCGCCCGAGCCGCCGCTGACGGCGACCGCGAGGCGGCCGGAGTGCGAGATGCGCTCGTCGGCGAGGACGCACGCCAGGTCGTCGAGGGCACCCGGGCGGATGTCCACGACGAGCGGCGAGGGGATCAGCCGGGTCAGTACTGGCATGCGATCTCCCGTCCGCGGGCGAGATCGTCGTGGTTGTCGATCTCCACCCACTTGACGTCGCCGATCGGCGCCACGTCGATCCGGAAGCCGCGGTTCACCAGCTCCTGGTAGCCGTGCTCGTAGAACTGCTGCGGGTCGGTCTCCCACACGGTCTTCAGCGCGTCGGCCAGCTCGGGGGCGGCGTCGCCCTCGATGAGGGTGACGCCGATGTACTCGCCGGTGGCCTCGGCGGGGTCCATCAGCTTGGTGATCTTCGTCATGCCCTTGGCGGGGTCGACGACGACCTTCATCTCCTCGTCGGCCAGGTCCTTGACGGTGTCCAGGGCGAGGATGATGCGACGGCCCTCACCACGCGCGGCGAGCAGCGTCTTCTCGACGGAGACCGGGTGGACGGTGTCGCCGTTGGCGAGGATCACGCCGTCCTTGAGGGCGTCACGGCCGCACCACAGGGAGTAGGCGTTGTTCCACTCCTCGGCCTTGTCGTTGTCGATGAGGGTGAGCTTGAGGCCGTACTTCTTCTCCAGCGCGTCCTTGCGCGCGTAGACGGCCTCCTTGCGGTAGCCGACGATGATCGCGGCTTCCGTCAGGCCGACCTCGGCGAAGTTGGCCAGGGTCAGGTCGAGAACCGTTGGTTCGCCCTCTATGCCCGCGGGCCCCACCGGCACCAGCGCCTTGGGAAGGCTGTCGGTGTAGGGGCGCAGACGCCGTCCGGCGCCGGCCGCCAGCACGAGGCCGATCATGCGGGTTCTCCTTCATCGTGTACGGCGGGCGCCCCTGCGGACACCCAGAAGCGGATGCTCTCGACGAGCACCACCAGGGCCACGGCCACGGCGAGGGCCGTGAGCGCGACCGTGAACTGCGAGGCGGTGAGCAGCGCGGCGAGGACGGTGACGAGCAGCGTCCGTCCCTCGTGCCCCCCGATGGAACGCACCAGCCAGGCGGGGGGCGCTCCGGCGTCGCCGCGGATGCGGTACACCGTGTCGTAGTGATGGTAGGCGACCGCGGCCACCAGCCCGAAAGCCGCAGGAAGGGCTCCGTTCACGTCCGCCTTGGCCGCCAGGAGCAGGATCGTGCAGTACTCGGCGGCGCGGAAGAGCGGGGGGACGAGCCAGTCGAGGGGGCCCTTGAGGGGCTGCATGAGCGCGCAGCCCGCGAGCACTGCGTAGAACGGCGCGGTGAGGGCCGCTCCCCCGGCTCCCTGGCGGACCGTGTTCACCAGCAGGAGTGCGGCACCGAGCGCGGCGACGAGGACCGGCGTGTACGGGAGGATCTTGCCCCGGGGGTTGCGCAGCCTGGAGACCAGCTCCGCGAGCGGGCCGGAGTCGGTGAGGTCGGCCAGTGCCCGCGCCGCCCGGTCCGTCCGCTGGGCCTTGCGCGTCAGGGACCGCAGCACCCGGCCCGCGGTCGTGTACGTCGCCGCGAAGGCGCAGCCGATGAGCAGCGCGTAGAAGGTGATGCGGGGGGTGGCGAGGGCCGTGAGGACCGCGATCATCGCCCAGCGCTCGCCGATGGGCAGGACGATCATGCGCCGTACCCAGACCGTCCAGCCGACGCTGTCGAGCTTGTCGGAGAGGGCGGCGGTGGGGCTGGTGTTGGCGGTGGCGTCGTGGTTGGCCTCGTTGAAGGAGAAGTCCACGACGTGCCGGCAGGTCTGCAGGACCATGGCGCCGAGGGCGAGGGCCCAGACGTCGTCGCCGCCGCGGGCCGCGCCGAGGGCGAGTCCCGCGTAGTAGGCGTACTCCTTGGCCCGGTCGAAGGTGGCGTCCAGCCAGGCGCCGAGGGTGGAGTACTGCAGGGAGTAGCGGGCGAGCTGCCCGTCGGTGCAGTCCAGCACGAAGGAGGCGATCAGCAGGACGCCGGCCGCGACGAAGCCGCCGCGGGTGCCGGTGGCCGCGCAGGCCGCCGCTATGAGGGCGGTGAGCAGCGAGGCGGTGGTGACCTGGTTCGGGGTCAGGCCCCGCCGGGCGCACCAGCGGGCGATGTAGCGGGAGTACGGGCTGACGCAGTAGGTGGTGAAGAAGCCGTCGCGGGACTTCACGGCCGACTTCAGGCGGACGGCCTCGTCGTCGACCTCGGCCACGGCCTGCCGTGCCTCGTTGCGGGCCTGCGGGTCGGCCGGGACGGCGGCGACGAGGCTGCCCAGCTCGGGGCGGTGCACGTCGGTGCCGTCGGCGTCCAGGGCGGTGAGGATGCGGTCGGCGAGGCTGTCGACCAGGGTGGTGCCGCCGCCGGCGGAGTTCTCGCGGGCCATCGCCCTGGTCAGGGCCTGGCGGCCGGCCGGCTGGGCGGTGACGGCGCCGGGGATCGCGGCGAGCGGGAAGCGGGGGTCGGTGAGGCCGAGGCGCAGCGCGTGCACATGGCCCACGAACCGGGCGTCGACCAGGGCGACCCGCTCCTCGAACGGCACCTCGGCGAGCAGCGTCTCGGCCTCGGCGGCGTCGGTCGCGGTCCGCACGTCGAACCCGAGGGACCGCAGGTCGTCCTCGATCGACGATCCGGGGACCGGCTGACCGGTGAGGATGGCGGTCGACAACCGAATTCACTCCCTGGGTACCGACGCGTCCGCGCCAGTGAGGTGCATGGTGGGGGCGCCCGCGCCGGTGGCTCCCGGGCGGCATGTCGGCAGAGGCTATCGGATGCCGGGAAGGCCACGTTCACCGCCCGTTCGGCGGATGGATCGACGTGGTTCGCACAAGCCCCTGCCGCGATCATCATCGTGGATCCGGGGCCCGCCCCACAAACCGCGTCGCACAGACCGGACATCGGGGACATCGCGTGGGCCGCGGCCGGTGCCGCATAGGGTGGACGACCATGACTTGGCTGATCACCGGCGGGGCCGGCTACATCGGGGCCCACGTGGCCAGGGCCATGACGGAGGCCGGCGAGTCCGTCGTCGCCCTGGACGACCTCACGGCCGGGGTGCCCGCGCGGCTCCCCTCCGGCATCCCGCTGATCGAGGGCTCGTCGCTCGACGGGGACCTGCTGAAGCGGGTGTTCGCCGAGCACGGCGTGACGGGTGTGGTGCATCTCGCGGCGCGCAAGCAGGTCGCCGAGTCCGTGGCGCAGCCGACCCGGTACTACCGGGAGAACGTCGGCGGTCTGGTGACCCTGCTGGACGCGGTCGCCGGGGCGGGGATCGAGCGCTTCGTGTTCTCCTCGTCGGCGGCCGTGTACGGCGACCCGGGTGTGGACCTGATCACGGAGGAGACGCCCTGCGCGCCGGTGAACCCGTACGGCGAGACCAAGCTCGCCGGGGAGTGGCTGGTGCGGGCGGCGGGGCGGGCACACGGGATCTCCACCGTCTGTCTGCGGTATTTCAACGTGGCGGGCGCGGCGGCGCCGGAACTGGCCGACACGGGCGTCTTCAACATCGTTCCGATGGTCTTCGACCGGCTGACCCGCGACGAGGCGCCGAGGATCTTCGGCGACGACTACCCGACCCCGGACGGCACCTGCGTCCGCGACTACATCCACGTCGCGGACCTGGCCGAGGCGCACCTCGCGGCCGCCCGGCGGCTCGCCGAGGGGGATCTCGCGGGCGACCTGACGGTCAACATCGGACGCGGCGAGGGCGTCTCGGTGCGCGAGCTGATCACGGTCATCGGCGAGGTCACCGGCGACCGGCGCCCTCCGCTCGTCGAGGGGCGCCGCCCCGGGGACGCGCCCCGGGCGGTCGCGTCCGCCGCGCGGGCGGCGGAGGAACTGGGCTGGACCGCCCGGCGCGGGGTGCGTGAGATGGCCGAGTCGGCATGGCGGGGCTGGCTGCTGCATCACGGCTCCTGAGACGGCTCCCTAGGTACTGAGGGTGCCCTGACCTGCGCTTCGTTTCCGCAGGTCAGGGCACATGACAACGGTGTTCAGTGCCGCGTTGCACATACCCCCTCCCCGTAGTTCACTGGGGTCCCCGAGCACGATCAGGCGGACACCGGAGGGTGACTTTTCATGGGGGCAGGGCACGATCACGGGCACGCGCACGGCGCGGCGGCCGGTACGGCGACCACGGCGTACCGCGGCAGGCTGCGGGTGGCGCTGGCGATCACGCTCGGCATCGTGGTCGTCCAGATCGTCGGCGGCTTCCTCGCCGACTCGCTCGCGCTCGTCGCGGACTCGGCGCACATGGCGACCGACGCCCTGGGCCTGGGCATGGCGCTGCTCGCGATCCACTTCGCCAACCGCCCGCCCAGCGACCGGGCCACCTTCGGCTACGCCCGCGCCGAGATCCTCGCCGCCCTGGCCAACTGCCTGCTGCTGCTCGGGGCCGGCGGGTACGTCGTGTACGAGTCGGTCCAGCGCTTCATCACGCCGGCCCACACCGAGGGCGGGCTGACGGTGGTGTTCGGTGGGATCGGACTGGTCGCGAACCTGGTGTCGCTGTCGCTGCTGATGCGCGGTCAGAAGGAGAGCCTGAACGTGCGCGGCGCGTTCCTGGAGGTGGCGGCCGACGCCCTCGGCTCGGTCACGGTCATCGTCTCGGCCGTGGTGATCATGCTCACGGGCTGGCAGGCCGCCGACCCGATCGCCTCGCTCGTCATCGCCCTGATGATCGCGCCCCGGACGTGGAAGCTGCTGCGCGAGACCCTCGACGTGCTGCTGGAGGCGGCGCCCAAGGGCGTGGACATGGCGGAGGTGCGGGCCCACATCCTGGCGACGGAGGGCGTGGAGGACGTCCACGACCTGCACGCCTGGACGATCACCTCCGGCATGCCGGTGCTGTCGGCACACGTGGTCGTCAGCTCGGAGGCGCTGAGTGCGATAGGCCACGAGAAGATGCTCCACGAGCTGCAGGGCTGCCTCGGCGACCACTTCGACGTCGAGCACTGCACCTTCCAGCTGGAGCCCGGCGGGCACGCCGAGCACGAGGCGCACCTCTGCCACTGACGCGCCGTCCGGTGAGGCGCCTGGGACTGGTGGGGCGCGTTCGGATGTGAGTGCGCCGGGTGACGCGGGCCTCCGGCGCGCGCCCGCGCCCTGCCTCCCCCGGCACCGCCGGAAACGATTTTCGGCCCATCGCGCCGGGCACGATCACCTACTGGGTCCCTGTTCCGGCGTCCGAGCGGCGCCGTCCGCCCTCCGTGCCGCCGCGCGGGACATGCGGGCGCGTCGCGAAGTGCCGGGAGTGCCGGATTCGTACGGCAGACTTGGGGCGCGAAGACCGATGTGAAGGATGGGTATGCCGATCACACCTGCCACCGCGACGCACAGCCCGTCGAACGGCACCGCAGACGCGATTTTGCTGGAACTGGTCGACGAGGACGGCGTGACGATCGGCACCGCGGAGAAGCTCGCCGCCCACCAGCCGCCCGGACAGCTGCACCGCGCGTTCTCGGTGTTCCTCTTCGACGAGTACGGCCGGCTGCTGCTCCAGCAGCGCGCGCTGGGCAAGTACCACTCCCCCGGTGTGTGGTCCAACACCTGCTGCGGCCACCCCTACCCCGGGGAGGCGCCCTTCGCGGCGGCGGCACGGCGGACGTTCGAGGAACTCGGCGCCTCCCCGTCCCTGCTGGCGGAGGCGGGCACGGTCCGCTACAACCACCCGGACCCGGAGTCGGGCCTGGTGGAGCAGGAGTACAACCACCTCTTCGTCGGCATGGTGCAGGCCGTGGTGCGGCCGGACCCGCAGGAGGTGGCGTCGACGGCGTTCGTGACCCCGCCGGAGCTGGCGGAGCGGCACGCCAAGGACACCTTCTCGTCCTGGTTCATGACCGTCCTGGACGCGGCCCGGCCGGCGATCAGGGAGCTGACGGGCCCGTCGGCCGGCTGGTGACGAGGGTCCGGGCGAGCGGCGCTAGGAGTAGCGCGCGGGCTTGAGCGGCAGGGCGGCCCAGATCACCTTGCCGCCGCTCGCGGTGTACTCGACCTCGCAGGCACCGCCTGCCTCGTGGGTGATCTCGCGGACGAGGAGCAGTCCGCGGCCGCCGGTCCGGCCGTGGTCGGCCTCCAGCGCGGTCGGCCGGTACGGGTGGTTGTCCTCCACGGCCACGCGGATCCACTCGGCGCCGACGGCCACTTCGACGGCGATCGTCGGCGACAGGACGGCCGCGTGCTTCACGGCGTTCGTCACCAGCTCCGAGACGATCAGCAGCAGCCCCTGGGCCAGGTCGTCCGAGACGGGCACCCCCTGACGCAGCAGCAGGTCCCGTACGGCGTGCCGCGCCTGCGGGACCGAGGCGTCGACCGCGGGTGCGGTGAAGCGCCAGATCCCTTCGTACGGCAGCGGATCCGCGGGCCCGGGGCCGAGGGGCGCCGCGCCGCCCTCTGGGCGTGGGCCGAAGCCGCGCCCGTCGTCGTCCATCGTCCGGTCGCCACCCTCGCGCTCGATTGTCGCCACACCTCGAGTGTTGGTAACGATGCGCTCCCCACCCCGGGCCTGAACAGAAGTCAGCAACTATCGAGCGTTTCTGACCGTTGGCGTATGACACGGTCAGTTGTGGGACTGCTCCTGTCCCTGTTGTGCCGTCTCGGCGAACTATTCGGGTTGTACGGGTTTGGCATCCGGATAGCATCCGGCGCATGGATCCGCAGCTGCAGTACGGCGTCACCGACTCGGTCGCGACGGTCGTCATCCGCCATCCGGAGAAGCGCAACGCCATGACGGCCGCGATGTGGCGTGCCCTGCCGTCGCTGCTGGCGGAGTCGGCGGGCGATCCCGCCGTGCGGGCGCTGGTGCTGACCGGTGAGGGCGGGACGTTCTGCGCCGGGGCCGACATCTCGACGCTGCGGGGCTCGCCGGAGGAGGCGCAGGGGCTGGCGGTGCGGGCCGAGGAGGCGCTCGCCGCGTTCCCGAAGCCGACCGTGGCGGCGATCCGCGGCCACTGCGTGGGCGGCGGGGCGCAGCTCGCGGCGGCCTGTGATCTGCGGTTCGCCGAGGAGGGCGCGCTGTTCGGGGTGACGCCCGCGAAGCTCGGCATCGTCTACCCGGCGTCCTCGACCCGGCGGCTGGTGTCGCTGGTGGGGCCCGCGACCGCCAAGTACCTGCTGTTCTCAGGGGAGTTGGTCGACGCACAGCGCGCGCTGCGCACCGGTCTCGTCGACGAGGTGCTGCCCGAGGGCGAACTCGGCAAGCGGATCGCCGAGTTCACCCGGATCCTGGTGTCCCGTTCGCAGCTGACGCAGGCGGCGGCCAAGGAGTTCGCGGACGGCCGTACCGACCGGGACGCGCACTGGGCCGGGCAGGCCCGCGCGAGCGGCGACACCGCGGAGGGCGTCGCCGCGTTCCTGGAGCGCAGGCAGCCGCGGTTCGGCTGGAGCGTGCCTACGTCAGGATGAGGCCTGCGTGCGACCGGAGCAGTTCGACGACGTGCGCGGGGGCCTTCTCGGGCGATCCGGCGTCGTAGGGCGGCTGCGGGTCGTACTCGGTGGCGAGCTGGACGATCTGCGCGTGGTCGTCGCCGGCGATGCGGCCGAGCAGGGTCAGTCCCATGTCGATGCCGGAGGAGACGCCGGCCGCGGTGACGTACTTGCCGTCGGTGACGACCCGCTCCCCCGTGGACACGGCGCCGTGGCGCTCCAGCTCGTCCAGGGCCAGCCAGTGGGAGGTCGCGCGGCGGCCCCGGAGCAGTCCGGCGGCGGCGAGCAGCAGGGAGCCGGTGCACACGGACGTCGTCCAGGTGCTGGTGACGTCGGCGCCGCGCAGCCAGGTGAGCAGGGGGCCGGCCGACGCCAGCGGGAGCGGGCCGGGGCCGCCGGGGACGACGATGATGTCGGGGTTCGGCACGTCCTCCAGGGCCCGGTCGGCGGTGAGTGCGAGGTTGCCCGAGTCGTTGCGCACCGGGCCGGGCCGCTCGGCGACGAAGACGGTCTCGGCGCCCGGGATCCGGCCGAGGGTCTCGTACGGGCCGACGGCGTCGAGGGCGGTGAAGCGGTCGTAGAGGACGATGGCGATCTGCATGGGGTCCCTTCCGTCTGTTCGATGGGGCTCAGGGCGTCGTCGCGGGGCGGAAGCGGCGGCGGTACTCCGCCGGGGACGTTCCGAGGGCCTTGACGAAGGCGCGGCGCATGGCCTCGGGCGTGCCGTAACCGCTGGTGCGGGAGATCTCCTCGATGCCGTCGGAGGTGTCCTCCAGCAGGCGGCGGGCGTGTTCGAGGCGGACGCGGTCCACATAGCGGCCCGGTGTCATGCCGGTCTCGGCGCGGAAGGCACGGGCGAAGTGGCGGGGCGAGAGACGGGCCCGGGCGGCGAGGGCGGTGACCGAGAGGTCGGCGTCCGGGCGTTCGGCGATGTGGCGCTGGACGTCGCGCAGGGGCTCGCGGTGGGCGGTCTGGGCCGCGAGCTGGGCGCTGAACTGGGCCTGGTTCCCGGGCCGGCGCAGGAACACCACCAGGTGCCGGGCGATGGTGAGGGCGACGTCCCGGCCCAGGTCCTCCTCGACCAGGGCGAGGGCGAGGTCGATGCCGGCGGTGACACCGGCCGAGGTGGCGATGTGCCCGTCGCGGACGTAGACCGGGTCGGGGTCGATCTCGACGGCCGGGTGGTCGCGGGCGAGCCGGTCGCAGTACGCCCAGTGGGTCGTGGCGCGGCGGCCGTCCAGGAGGCCCGCCGCGGCGAGCACGGCCGCACCGGTGCACACGGAGACCAGGCGCGTGGCGCGCGGCCCGTGTTCGCGCACCCAGTCGACCAGGCGCGGCTCGGGCCGCAGGCTGCCCGTCCCGCCGGGGACGAGGAGGATGTCCGGGTCCCGCGCCGTGTCCAGGGACTCGTCGGGGACGAGGGTCAGGCCGCTGGTGGTCCGCACGGGCCGGCCGTCCAGGGCGGCCGTGCGGATCCGGTACGTCCCCGGGGAGTGCAGATCCGCGCCCGCGAAGACCTCCACGGGCCCGGTGACGTCGAGAGACTGCACGCCGTCGAAGAGCACGGCGAGAACGGTGCGCTGGGCCATGCCGTCGATTCTTCGCGGGCCCGGAGGACGGCCGCAATGACGAGTCCCCCACCTTTTCTGCCATGGCCCGCACGACCGTGGAGCGCATACCAAGCGGTTGGTAACCTGCCCGGCATGACGACTGCCGCCCTTGAGCCGCGCGCCGGCCGACGCTGCCACAACGTGCTCAACTCCCTGCACTCGACGCACTACTTCTCGCCCGATTTGGGACGCGAGATGGCGGCCGCCGGGGTCACCCACCCCCGGGCCGTGAACTTCGCCGTGCGCTCCGCCGCCCTCGGGCCGGTCGGGGCCGGGACGGTCGCGGCGACCTTCTACAACTACAAGTACGAGCTCGTCGCCCGGCACGTGCCGGCGGTCTGGGAGAGCACCACGCCCGGCCGGGTGCTGGCGGCACGCGCGCGTGCGGTCGACGCGACACTGCGCCGGCTGCTGGGCGAGGAGGCCGTGGCGTCGGCGGAGATGGCCGAGGCCGCACGGCTCGCGCTGCGCGCCGCCGAGGCCTGTTCCCGCGAGGCGCGGCCGCTGTACGCCGCCCACGCCGACCTGCCCGTCCCCGAGGAGCCGCACCTCGCGTACTGGCACGCGGCGACCCTGCTGCGCGAGCACCGGGGCGACGGGCACCTGGCCACCCTGATGTCGGCAGGGCTGGACGGACTCGAAGCGCTGGTGACCCACACGGCGACGGGCAAGGGCATGACACCGAAGTGGGTGTTCGGCACCCGGGGCTGGAGCCAGGAGGAGTGGGACGCCGCGTCGGACCGGCTGCGCGAGCGCGGGCTGCTGGACGGGACCGGTGAACTCACCGAGCGGGGCATCGCCCTGCGCCAGGAGATCGAGAACGAGACGGACCGCCTCGACCGGGCCCCGTACGAGCACCTGGGTCCCGAGGGCGTGGCCCGGCTGACCGAACTGGGCGGCGCCTTCGCGCGCGCGGCGCTCATGGCGGGGGCCTTCCCGGCGGACCTGATCGGCAAGGGCTGATACATGTGTTCGGCCGTGACGCATGGTGAGGCTTCTTCGCGGTACCCGCTCTCCACCGGCCGGCGCGGCCGGGAGTGGAGAAAGGGGAATTTCGTGTTCCGTGCTATCGCAGACGTGCTGCGCCAGATCGGCGGCGCCATCGCCACCGTCGTGACGCTGCCCTTCCGGGCCCTGGCCCGGCTCTTCGGCGGGGCCTCGTCCTCCACCCGCAGCCGCAGGGCCTGACCCGGTCCCCGACCTGCCGCGTGCCGCCCTGATCCCCGAGTGTCGGTGTCACCTGCCACAATTGCCGCGCAACCTCAGTGGAGAAGGCGGTACGGGATCGTGACGACACCCGGGTCCAACGGGTCCATCAACGCAGGGACCATCGAAGGCAGGATCGCCGAGGAACTCGGCGTACGGGAGCGGCAGGTCAGGGCTGCCGTGGAACTGCTCGACGGCGGTTCTACGGTGCCCTTCATCGCCCGCTACCGCAAGGAAGCGACCGAGATGCTCGACGACGCGCAGCTGCGCACGATCGAGGAGCGGCTGCGCTATCTGCGGGAGCTGGAGGAGCGGCGGGCGGCGATCCTGGAGTCGGTGCGCGAGCAGGGCAAGCTCACCGACGAGCTGGAGGCCCGGATCCGCGCGGCCGAGACCAAGGCGCGTCTGGAGGACATCTACCTCCCGTACAAGCCCAAGCGGCGCACCAAGGCGCAGATCGCGCGCGAGGCGGGGCTGGAGCCGCTGGCGGAGGGGCTGCTCGGCGATCCGGGTGTCGAGCCCCTCGCCGCGGCCGCCGCGTTCGTCGACGCGGACAAGGGCGTCGCCGATCCGCAGGCCGCCCTCGACGGCGCGCGGGCGATCCTCACCGAGCGGTTCGCGGAGGACGCCGACCTGATCGGCGAGCTGCGCGAGCGCATGTGGGTGCGCGGACGGCTCGCCGCCAAGGTGCGCGAGGGCAAGGAGGAGGCGGGCGCCAAGTTCGCCGACTACTTCGACTTCGCCGAGCCGTTCACCGAGCTGCCCTCGCACCGCGTCCTGGCCATGCTGCGCGGCGAGAAGGAGGAGGTCCTCGACCTCGTCCTGGAGCCCGAGGAGCCGACGGACGGGCCGTCGTCGTACGAGGGGATCGTCGCGAACCGGTTCGGGATCGCCGACCGGGGCCGCCCCGCCGACAAGTGGCTCACGGACACGGTCCGCTGGGCGTGGCGCACCCGTATCCTCGTCCACCTCGGCATCGACCTCAGGCTGCGGCTGCGCACGGCCGCGGAGGACGAGGCGGTGCGGGTCTTCGCGGCGAACCTGCGCGACCTGCTGCTCGCCGCCCCGGCGGGCACGCGCGCGACGCTCGGTCTGGACCCCGGTTTCCGGACGGGCGTGAAGGTCGCCGTGGTGGACGCGACCGGCAAGGTCGTCGCCACGGACGTCATCCACCCGCACGTCCCGGCCAACCGGTGGGACGAGGCCATCGCCAAGCTGGCCCGGCTCGCGAAGGAGCACGCGGTCGAGCTGGTCGCCATCGGCAACGGCACCGCGTCCCGTGAGACGGACAAGCTCGCCGGGGAGCTGATCACCAAGCACCCGGAGCTGAAGCTCACGAAGGTGATGGTGTCCGAGGCCGGCGCGTCGGTGTACTCGGCGTCGGCATTCGCCTCGCAGGAGCTGCCCGACATGGACGTGTCGCTGCGCGGCGCCGTGTCGATCGCCCGGCGGCTCCAGGACCCGCTGGCCGAGCTGGTGAAGATCGACCCGAAGTCGATCGGCGTCGGCCAGTACCAGCACGACCTGTCCGAGGTGAAGCTGTCGCGCTCGCTGGACGCGGTGGTGGAGGACTGTGTGAACGGCGTGGGCGTGGACGTCAACACGGCGTCGGCGCCGCTGCTCGCCCGGGTCTCCGGCATCACCTCCGGGCTCGCCGAGAACATCGTGGCGCACCGCGACCAGAACGGGCCCTTCAAGTCCCGCGGTGAGCTGAAGAAGGTGGCGCGGCTCGGCCCGAAGGCGTACGAGCAGTGCGCGGGCTTCCTGCGGATCCGCGGCGGTGACGACCCGCTGGACGCGTCGAGCGTGCACCCGGAGGCGTACCCGGTGGTCCGGCGCATGGTGAAGACGGCCGGGCAGGAGGTCGCCGGTCTCATCGGCAACACGGCGGTGCTGCGTTCGCTGAAGCCGCAGGAGTTCGTGGACGAGACGTTCGGTCTGCCGACCGTCAGCGACATCCTCAAGGAGCTGGAGAAGCCGGGCCGGGACCCGCGTCCGGCGTTCAAGACCGCCGTCTTCAAGGAGGGCGTCGAGAAGATCTCCGACCTGTCGGCCGGGATGGTCCTGGAGGGCGTCGTGACGAACGTGGCCGCCTTCGGGGCGTTCGTCGACGTCGGCGTCCACCAGGACGGTCTGGTGCACGTCTCCGCGATGTCGAAGACGTTCGTCAAGGACCCGCGGGACGTGGTGAAGCCCGGGGACATCGTCAAGGTGAAGGTCCTCGACGTCGACATCCCGCGCAAGCGGATCTCCCTGACCCTGCGGCTGGACGACGAGGCGGCCCCGCAGGGCGGCCAGGGCGGCGGCACCGGCGAGCGCCGCCAGCGGGGCGGGCGTCCGCCGCAGCAGCGGCAGGGCGGTGGTGGTGGCCGCGGCGGGCAGGGCGGTGGTCGCGGCGGCCAGGGCGGCGGGTCGCGTCAGGCGCCGGCGCCGGCGAACAGTGCGATGGCCGATGCTCTGCGCCGGGCCGGTCTGGTCGATCCGAAGAACGATCGCCGCTGACGGCTGCGCCGGTCGGCAGTGGGGAGCTGCGGGCCCGTCGTGGCCGGTCGCGCAGTTCCCCGCGCCCCTCACGGGGCGGAACTAGACTGGGCGTTATGTCTGCCGCACACATCCTCACCTGGGAAGTCTCCGCGAGCCGGGGGGTCGAGACCGCCTGGGTCCAGGTGCGGGACGGCGTGCTGCGGGCGCGTGGGCGGGCCGTCGGGACCGAGCCGGAGCCCTACTGGGTCACGTACGACCTCGACACGGCCGACCCGTTCGTCACGCGCCGGCTGCGGGTGACGGTCGACTCCGCCGACGGCAGCCGCACGCTCGATCTGCGGCACGACGGCGGGGGCGCGTGGACCGCGGACGGCGAGCGGCTCCCGGACGTCGACGGAGCCCTCGACTGCGATCTCGGGCTGTGCCCGCTGACCAACACCATGCCGGTGCTGCGGCACGGACTCCATCGCGGGCCGGGCGAGCTGGAGCTCCTGATGGCTTGGGTGTCCGTCCCGGACCTGACGGTGCGGCCGTCGCGGCAGACGTACACGCATCTCCGCCCCGGGCGGGTCCGGTACGCCTCCGGTGACTTCAGCAGCGACCTGGTGCTCGACGAGGAGGGCTTCGTCGTGGACTACCCCGCGCTGGCCACGCGCCTGGCGGCGGCTTCCCGCTAGCGCTCGGTCACCTTGCCGTCCGCCACCTCCAGGCGGCGGGTGACGTGCACGGCGTCCAGCATGCGGCGGTCGTGGGTGACCAGCAGGAGGGTGCCCTCGTAGGCGTCGAGAGCCGACTCCAGCTGTTCGATGGCGGGCAGGTCGAGGTGGTTGGTGGGCTCGTCGAGGACCAGGAGGTTGACGCCCCGGCCCTGGAGCAGCGCCAGGGCCGCTCGGGTGCGCTCGCCCGGGGAGAGGGTCGCCGTGGGGCGCAGGACGTGGTCCGACTTGAGGCCGAACTTGGCCAGGAGGGTGCGGATCTCGACCGGTTCGGTGTCGGGGACGGCCGCGCGGAAGGCGTCGAGCAGGGCCTCCTCGCCGTGGAACAGCTTGCGGGCCTGGTCGACCTCGCCGAGCAGGACGCCCGAGCCGAGCGCGGCATGTCCGGCGTCCAGGGGGACGCGGCCGAGCAGGGCGGCGAGCAGCGTCGACTTCCCGGCGCCGTTGGCGCCCGTCACGGCCACCCGGTCCGCCCAGTCGATCTGGAGGGAGACCGGGCCGAGGACGAAGTCGCCCCGGCGCACTTCGGCGTCGCGCAGGGTCGCCACGACGGCGCCGGAGCGCGGCGCCGACGCGATCTCCATGCGCAGCTCCCACTCCTTGCGGGGCTCCTCGACGACCTCCAGGCGTTCGATCATGCGCTGCGTCTGGCGGGCCTTCGCGGCCTGCTTCTCACTCGCCTCGCTGCGGAACTTGCGGCCGATCTTGTCGTTGTCGTTGCCCGCCTTGCGGCGCGCGTTCTTCACGCCCTTGTCCATCCAGGAGCGCTGCGTCTGCGCGCGGTCCTGGAGGGCGGCCTTCTTGTCGGCGTACTCCTCGTACTCGTCGCGGGCGTGCCGGCGGGCGACGTCCCGCTCCTCCAGATAGGCCTCGTAGCCGCCGCCGTAGAGGTTGATCTGCCGCTGGGCGAGGTCGAGTTCGAGGACCTTGGTGACCGTGCGGGTGAGGAACTCGCGGTCGTGGCTGACGACGACCGTGCCGGCGCGCAGGCCGCTCACGAAGCCTTCCAGGCGTTCCAGACCGTCCAGGTCGAGGTCGTTGGTCGGCTCGTCGAGGAGGAAGACGTCGTAGCGGGACAGCAGCAGTGAGGCGAGGCCGGCCCGGGCGGCCTGGCCGCCGGACAGGGACGTCATCGGCTGGTCCAGACCGACCGCGAGACCGAGGGAGTCGGCGACCTCCTCGGCCCGTTCGTCGAGGTCGGCGCCGCCGAGGCCGAGCCAGCGCTCCAGGCTCGTCGCGTAGGCGTCGTCGGCGCCGGGCGCCCCGTCGACCAGGGCCTGCGTCGCCTCGTCCATGAGCCGCTGCGCCTCGGCGACGCCGGTGCGGCGGGCCAGGAACGCCCGTACGGTCTCGCCGGGCCGGCGGTCCGGCTCCTGCGGGAGGTGGCCGACGGTGGCGGTCGGCGGGGACAGGCGCAGCTCGCCCTGCTCGGGGGCGGTGAGTCCGGCGAGCATCCGGAGCAGGGTGGACTTGCCCGCGCCGTTGGGTCCGACCAGGCCGATCACGTCGCCGGGCGCGACGACGAGGTCGAGCCCGGTGAACAGGGAGCGGTCGCCGTGGCCGGCGGCGAGGTTCTTGGCGACGAGGGTGGCAGTCATCAGAGCGCCGATCCTAATGGGCCGCTCATCGGGTCACGGCGGTCGCCAGGACGCTTCCGGAGGTGCGGGCCACGAGGAAGGACTGCCCCTTGACCGCCCTGGCGTCCAGGGCGATGCGGTGACGGCCGGGCTCCAGGACGCCGTCGAAGAGTTCGTGGGTATGGGTGCGGGAGAGCCGGTCGAGGCGGTATGCGGTGAGGGTGACGCGGCAGGCGGAGGTGACCTCGACGTCGGCCGCGGCGTCGGTGGCGGTCAGGGCGGTGAGGCGGCGCTGTCCGGCCGGGCTGCGGTCCAGGGCGTGTTCGATCTGGGCGACGAGGAGCGGCACGATCGGGGCGAGGCCGTCGACGTAGGCGACCGGGACCCGGGCGCTGTCGAACGCGCGGCGGACGGCGGACCGTTCCCGCTCGGCGATCCCCGGGCCGAAGGCGACGGCGCCGTAGCCACGCAGTTCGTCGTCGGGCACGCCGTCGGCGTCGTGGGCGATGTCGGCGCCGACGCCGATGGTGCGCAGGGCCGCGGCGAGCTTGGCCAGGACGGCGGCCCGGGCGCCGATCAGCAGGACGCGGGGGCGGGTGTCGGGAGCGGAGCCGTTCAGCAGGGCGCTCAGGGCCGCCCGGTACTCGGCGCCGCGGAAGCGGAACGGGCCGATGCCGTGGTAGCCGTTGAGTTCCAGGTCGGCGTGGTCGTCGGTCTGCCAGGCGAAGTCCCGCCAGATGAAGTCCTCGCCGTCCCGCAGGATGACCGCGGTGACGGCCCCGCAGGCCAGGTCCTCGCACTCGGGGCAGCCGTAGACGACGTACCGGCCGCCGGGCAGCGGCGCCGGGCTCTCCAGGAGCAGGCTGCGGACCTGCGCGGTGAAGATGGCGGGCGGTACGTCGGCGGCGAGCGGGGAGACCGCGTCGAGGTCGGAGAGCCGGAACAGCAGCGGGCGCCCGTCGACGATGAAGTCCAGGAAGTCCCGGTGCACCTGGTAGCCACCGTCGGTGAGGACGCCGCCGGCCCGCATCGCGGGTGCCAGGCCGAAGGTCGTGTACGCGGCACACATGCTGTGAGTATCCCCACACCGCGCGTGATGTGAGCACGGCATGACACATTCCGCTACGGTCCGGGCCATGGCAAGCGAGCTGAGTGACGAGATCGTGGTGGTCGGTGGCGGGGTCGTCGGGCTGACGACCGCTGTGGTTCTCGCGGAGGGCGGGCGCCGGGTGCGGGTCTGGACGCGGGACGCCGTCGAGGCGACCACCTCCGCCGTTGCCGGTGCGCTGTGGTGGCCGTACCGGATCGAGCCGGCCGCGCTGGCGCGCACCTGGGCGCTGCGGTCGCTGGAGGTGTACGAGGAGCTGGCGGAGGCAACGGAGCCGGCCGGCGTACGCATGGTCGAAGGGGTAATGGGTGACACCCGGCTCGACGAGGTCGACGGGTGGCTGGCGGGGCGGGTGCGGGGGCTGCGGGCGGCCACGGCCGGGGAGGGTCCGGGGACGGGCATCCGCGCCCGGCTGCCGCTCATCGACATGCCGGCTCATCTGCCGTGGCTGCGGGAGCGGTTCGTCGCGGCGGGCGGGGTCGTCGAGACGCGCACGGTGACCTCCCTCGCGGAAGCCGACGCGCCCGTGGTGGTCAACTGCACGGGGCTCGCCGCGCGGGAGCTGGTGCCGGATCCGTCCGTGCGGCCCGTGCGCGGGCAGCTGGTCGTGGTGGAGAACCCGGGGGTCGACACCTGGCTGGTCGCCAACGACGAGGCCGGGGAGCACGCGTACATGTTTCCGCAGCCGGGCGGGCTCGTCCTCGGCGGTACGACCGAGGAGGACGTGTGGTCGCTTGAACCCGACCCCGCTACGGCCGAGGCGATCGTCCGCCGCTGCGCGGCGCTGCGGCCGGAAATCGCCGGGGCGCGGGTGCTGGAGCACCGGGTGGGGCTGCGGCCGACCCGGCCGGCGGTCCGTCTGGAACGCGACGCCCTGCCGGACGGGCGGCTGCTGGTGCACAACTACGGCCACGGCGGCGGGGGTGTGACGGTGGCCTGGGGCTGCGCGGAGGAGGCGGCCCGGCTGGTCACCGGCTGAGGCGCCCTCGGCCGAGAACGACCGCGACCGGCCGAGGATGACCGCGACCGGCCGCGACCGGCACGAGAGGACCGAGCGGCCCGGCTGCATGCCTCCGGGCCGCTCAGTCCTCTGTTTTCTGTCCGTCCTCTCGCTCAGTGCTTGCCGATCGGGTCGCCCTCCACGTCCGGGCCGCGGCCCGGGCCCACGCGGAACTCGAACTCGCCGTCGTACTTCTTGTGGCCCTCGATGACGGCCAGTTCCACGGCCTCGGAGCCCATCTGCTCCCGCACGATGACCGGGTCGCGGCGCAGGTCGCGCATGAGGGCGACGCACATGAAGGTCATCACGACGACGAACGGCGCCGCCGCGAGGATCGTGAGGTTCTGCAGGCCCGTCAGGGCGTCGCCCTGACCGCTGCCCACCATCAGCATGATCGCGGCGACCGCGCCGGTGACCACGCCCCAGAACACCACGACCAGTCGGCCAGGTTCGAGCGCGCCCTTCTGCGACAGCGTGCCCATGACGATGGAGGCCGCGTCCGCGCCCGAGACGAAGAAGATGCCGACCAGGATCATCACGAGCAGACTGGTCGCGGTGGCGATCGGGAACTGCTGGAGCACGTCGAAGAGCTGGCCCTCCGGGGTCGCCTCCTTGCCGAGCCGCCCCTCCTCCTGCATCTTCATCGCCGAGCCGCCGAAGATCGCGAACCAGATCAGGCTGACGGTGCTGGGCACGAGGATGACACCGCCGACGAACTGCCGGATGGTCCGGCCCCGGCTGATCCGGGCGATGAACATGCCGACGAACGGCGTCCAGGAGATCCACCACGCCCAGTAGAAGACGGTCCAGCTGCCCAGCCAGTCCGCGACGCCCTCGCCGCCGCTGGCCTCCGTGCGCCCGGCCAGCTGGGGCAGGTCGCCGAGGTAGGCGAAGACCGAGGTGGGCAGCAGGTCCAGGACGATGATGGTCGGCCCGGCGACGAACACGAACAGGGCGAGCACCAGCGCCAGCACCATGTTGGTGTTGGACAGCCACTGGATGCCCTTCTCGACGCCCGACACCGCGGACGCGACGAAGGCCAGGGTCAGCACCGCGATGATCGCGACGAGCAGCCCGGTGCTCACCTTGTCCATCCAGTTCAGCTCCTGCACACCGGAGCCGATCTGCAGCGCGCCGAGCCCCAGGGAGGCGGCGGAGCCGAAGACGGTCGCGACGATCGCGAGGATGTCGATGACCCGGCCGGCGGCACCGTTCGCGTTCTTCTTGCCGATGAGCGGGGTGAACACGGCGCTGATGGTCTGCCGCCGGCGCCTGCGGAAGGTGCTGTAGGCGATGGCGAGACCCACCACGGCGTAGATCGCCCAGGGGTGGAGCGTCCAGTGGAAGAGGGTGGTCGCCATGGCCGTCTCCATGCGGTCGCCGGAGTCGGCCGGGTCGGTGCCCGGCGGGGCCGTGGAGTAGTGCGACAGCGGCTCGCTCACGCCGTAGAACATCAGGCCGATGCCCATGCCGGCGCTGAACATCATGGCGACCCAGGAGACCGTGCGGAACTCCGGTTCCTCGCCCTCCGCGCCCAGGTGGATCCGGCCGTAGCGGCTGATCGCGAGCCAGAGGGCGAAGACGACGAAGCCGGAGGCGGCGAGCATGAACGCCCAGCCGCCGTTGTGCATCAGGCCGCTGAGCATGCTCGTGGAGACGTCTTCGAGCGAGTCGGTCGCCGCGGCGCCCCAGACCACGAAGGCGAGGGTGAGCACCGCTGTGACGCCGAAGACGATGCGGTCGGTCTGCGGCCGGTGCTGACCGGGCAGGCCCGCTTCCGACCCCGGCAGCGCGGCTCCCTCGTGGGAGTCCTTGTCGCTTGGTCGTTCTTGCGTCACAGGCGGCACCTTTCATCGGGGACAGCACGGAGAATCGGTTCCTCCGTAACGCTGCTACCACGTGTGGCGTATTTTCACCCCCCTCAGCACACGGTTTCGGGTGAACCTCCTGTCAGGTGGTACTCGGCCCGGTCGTCGAGCAGCAGGGGGACGAGTGCCCGCAGGGGCTGCCGCAGCGGGACGAGAACGCCCTCGCCGTCCTTGCGCACGCGCACGCCGTGCAGGGCGAGTTCGTCGCCCACCTCGGCGTACTGGGCGGCCGTGAGACCGTAACCGCAGGGCGGGTTCGGGATGATTTCGCCCGATTCGGGCGGGTCGTTGTCGGCGCCGCCGACGTAGACGGGGCCGGTGGTGGCGTAGCCCGCCAGCCGGGCCCGGCCGGTCGCCGCCTCGATCCGGCCTCGGCGTGCGTCGGCGTAGGTGAACAGGCCCTTCAGCGCCGCCAGTTGGGAGCCGACCCGGCGCCGGTTGTTGACCGCCTCGTCGGCCTTCTCGGCGTCGGTGAGCGGGTCGACGCGGCTCTCGATGAGCAGGCCGACGGAGTGTTTCAGTCCGGACATGTTGCGCAGGATGCGCTCCTGCCCGTCTCCGGCGACCTGCTTGACCGGCTCGCCGGTGACCGGGTCGGTCCAGATGCCGTAGGTGCCGGTCGAGTGGCCGGCCCGCTCCGCGGCCGGGCGGACGTACGCCCCGGACAGTGTCCGCGCCTCCTCGTGGACCGCGTCGTGGGTGTTGAGGTTGCGCGGCCAGAGGTCGAACAGGGCCTTGTCGTAGTACGGCGGTGTGGCCCCGTACTCGTGCAGGTCGTAGATGATGTCGGGCCGGTGGTCGCGGATGACGGCGGCGAGGGCGCGCCCCTCCGCGGTCCGCAGGGCGAGGTGGTCGCGGTTGATGTCGACGCCGTCGCTGTTGCCGCGGGTGTCGGCGGCCCGGCCGTCGGGGTTGGCGGTGGGCACGACCAGGACCGTCGTGCGGTCCAGGAAGCGGCGGGTGCGGCTGTCCCGGGCGTACGCGAGGTCGCGGATCGTGGTCAGGCAGGCCTCGCGGCCGGAGGGTTCGTCGCCGTGCTGGCTGCAGACGAGCAGCACCGTGCCGGCGCTCGGCCGGGTGCCGATCCGGACGAGCTGGAGCGGGCGGTCCTGCTTGGTCGTGCCGATGCGGGTCAGGGAGACGCGGCTGCTCGACCGGTCGACGGCCCTGAGGAAGTCCTGCTCCTCGGGCTGGGTGGTCCAGCGGGCACCATCGGTCTGCTCGAAGCCGGTGCGCGGGGGTGGGTCCGTGGTCGTCGCCTCGGCCGGAGTGGCGACCAGGGTGGCGGCGAGTGCCGCGGCGGTCAGGGTCAGGGCGCGGACGCGGGTCACTGGGTTCCCTCCGGGACGCGGTGGGTGGTGCGCGGCTCCCGTACGCCGTCCAGGACGCCGGCGTCGGGCGTGGCGAACGGGGCGCCCGAGGTGGCGCGGGCGAAGGCGGTGGCGCCGCCGACGAACGGCACGCGGGCCGAGGTGCGGGCGAGGTCGAGCGTGAGCTCAGGGCGGTCGGCGGGAGGGTCGATGAGGTCCTTGTCGGTGCCCGCGACGATCAGCGCCAGGCGGTGGCCCTTGGCCACGACGTGGTCGGTCGCCGCCAGGTCGAGGGTGATCGTGTACCGCTTGCCCGGGGTGAGCGGGGCGCCCTCGAGGTCCGAGGCGTGGTTGCCGAGGTCGGCCCAGCCGCGGCTGACGACCGTGTAGTCGACGTCGGCGGTCCTGGCCTTCGTCTCCTTGAAGCAGGAGCTGTCGCCGGCGGTGCTCGGGCCCCAGCAGGTGCGGTCGGAGAGGGTGGTGATGCCTTCGCCGGCGTCGGCGTAGTCGCGGATGGTGGCGGGGCCGACGTCCACGAGGACGGCGGAGAGGTGGGCCGTCGGGGTGGAGGGCGTGGCGGTGACGGTGACCTCGGAGGAGCCGGACAGGCGCAGGTCGCGGGTGAGCGGCCCGGTGACGAACCCGGCCTTCTCCGCCGTCGGCCTGTCGATCTGCGCGGCCCAGTCGGTCTCGCTCCGTGCCGGGTCGTCGGTGAAGGTCTCGGTGCCGTGGCCGCGGTGCAGGCCGAGGGTGCCGACGCCCGCCTCGGTGCCCCTGTCGGGGCGCAGGGTGGCGGCGCGGGTGCCGCTCGGCGGCCAGGTCCTGGAGGTGTCCCACTGGTCGGGCCGGCGTTCGATGTCGGCCATGGGCTCGCGGTCGATGCCGTTGTCGTAGCCCATGAGTTCGTGGTCGAACCAGCGGTGCAGGGTGTCGACCCACTCGGCACGCCGGAAGTCGAAGGGGTCGACGTGGCCGGTCTGCGAGAGCCAGATCTTGCGCTCGACGCCGTTCTTCGCGAGGGCGTCCCACCACTGGCCGACGTGCTTCATGCGGACGTTGAGGTCCTGCATGCCGTGGATCAGGAAGACGCTGGCCCTGACCTTGCGCGCGGCCTTCACGTAGTCGCGCTCGGTCCACAGCGGGGTCCAGTCACCGCTGCGCGGGGCGCCGTCGACGAGCTTCTGCTGGACGGCTCCGCACTTGGCGCGGGCGTCGGGGCTGTCGACGTAGTTCGAGAGCCAGTCGGGTCCGGAGTCGTAGAGCGGGGCGCCCTGCTGGAAGTAGTAGTCGTACCAGGAGGAGATGGCGCTGATCGGGACGATGGTCTCCAGGCCCTTGACGCCGGTGGCGGCGACGCCGTTGGCGATGGTGCCGTCCCAGCTCTTGCCGATCATGCCGGTGCGGCCGTTGGTCCAGCCGGCCTGGGCGCGGGTCGTGCCGGTGCGGGTGGTGTAGGCCTTCGCGCGGCCGTTCAGCCAGTCGACGACGGCCTTCGCGGACTGGATGTCGGAGCGGCCGCCGACGTCGACGCAGCCGTCCGAGCGATTGGTTCCGGCCAGGTCGACGCCGACGAAGGCGTAGCCGCGCGGCACGAAGTAGTTGTCGTAGAACAGCGGCATCTGGACGACGTCGCCGTTCGCGTCGTACGTCTTCTTCTGGCTCTCGTTGCCGCGCCCGCAGCAGGAGTAGTACGGGCTGGCGTCCATGATGACGGGGATCTTCCGGCCCTGGCGGGCGGGTTCGCGGGGGCGGACGATGTCGACGGCGACCCGGTCGGCCTTTCCGTCGCCGTCACCGTCGAGTCCGGTGTCCACCCAGACGGCCTCGCGGATGGCGTTCTCGTAGGAGTAGACGGGTTCGCTCCCGCGGGGGGCGGCCTGCGCGGCCGCCGGGGTGAGCAGTGTGGCCATCAGGGCGGCCGTGGCCGCCGTCGCGAGCGGTCTCCAGGTCGTGAAGCGCGTGCGTTTCGGCATGCGCCGGACGCTACATCGGTGAACTCCCGTTCAGAAGAGGGCAGCTGACGGACCGGCGTGTCCCGAATCGACTGGTGGGCCGGGAGTCACATGTCGGCCGAATGGCGATCGTGTGACAGCAGGGGCCATGGACATGACCAGAGGGACAGGGAGTGAATAGGCTCCGGACAGACTTCGGGACCTACGACTTGGAGCTTGCGTGCACCGCAGCATCATCGCGCCGGGAGCCCTGGCAGCGGCCGTTCTCCTGCTGGCGATCCCGGCATCGGCCGCTCCCCACTCCCCTGGCGCGCCGGGTATCGGCGACCCCTACTACCCGGCTTACGGCAACGGCGGATACGACGTCTCCCACTACGACCTGAGGCTGAAGTACCAGCCGGCCACGGACGAGCTGGAGGGCACGGCGACCCTGGTGGCCCGCACCACGCAGGACCTGTCCAGCTTCAACCTGGACTTCCTGCTGGACGTCGCCGAGGTGCGCGTCAACGGGGCGGCGGCGGCGTTCACGACCTCCGGCGAGCACGAGCTGGAGGTCACGCCGAAGACGCCGCTGGCCAAGGGCACGCCGGTCACGGTCGTGGTGCGGTACCGCGGGGTGCCGTCGTCGAAGAAGGCCTACGGCTTCACCAGCTGGCACCGCACCCCGGACGGCGGCGTCGCGGCGAACGAGCCGGAGGCGGCGGCGTGGTGGTTCCCCAGCAACGACCACCCGCTCGACAAGGCCACCTACGACGTGTCCGTGCTGGTCCCGGACGGCACCCAGGCCATCTCCAACGGCACGCTGCAGTCGACGAGTTCACGCCTCGGCTGGACCCGGTGGAACTGGCGGTCCAACAAGCCGCAGACCACGTACCTGGCCACGCTGGCGGTCGGGAAGTTCGACATCACGACCGGCAGGACCGAGAGCGGCATCCCGGTCCTCAACGCCTACAGCAAGGACCTGGGCGACCACGCCGGCGCGGCGCGCGCGAGCATCGAACGCACCGGGGAGATCGCGGACTGGCTGGCCGAGTACTTCGGGCCGTACCCCTACAACGCGCTCGGCGGGTACGTGCCGAACACCACGACCGGGTACGCGCTGGAGACCCAGACCCGGCCGTTCTACAGCCCGCGGCAGTTCGCGAACGGGTCGAACGTGTCCCTCGTCGTCCACGAGCTGGCCCACCAGTGGTACGGGGACGAGGTGTCCCTGAAGCGCTGGAAGGACATCTGGATCAACGAGGGGTTCGCGCGGTACGCGCAGTGGCTGTGGTCCGAGCACGAGGGCGAGGGCACGGCGCAGGAACTCGCCGACTACGTGTACGCCTCGCATCCGGCGGACGACCCGTTCTGGACGGTGAAGCCCGGCGATCCGGGCCCCGACAACCAGTTCGACATCGCGGTCTACGACCGGGGCGCCCTGGCGGTGCAGGCGCTGCGGAACGAGATCGGCGACGAGGCGTTCTTCGCCGTCCTCAAGGGCTGGCCCCAGAAGTACGCCCACGGCAACGCGTCGGTCGCCGACTTCCAGCGGTACGCCGAGGAGGTCTCCGGCAAGCCCCTGGCCGCCCTGTTCGACACGTGGCTGTTCCAGCCGTCGAAGCCGGGGGCGCCGGCGGCCCGGGCCGCCGCGGTGGCGAAGACGAAGGCCGTGCCGCAGCCGAAGTCGTGGAAGAAGATCGCGGCCACCAACGGGGTGCACGGGCACGCGGAGCGTGGACACGGGGAGCGCGGGCACGCGGAGCACGGGCACGCGGAGCACGGGCACGCGGAGCACGGGCACTGAGAGGCCCGTCCTGACCGGCGTCCCCGGGGCGTCGAGGGCGGTGCCGCCTCGCACGCCCCACCCGGTCGCGCAGTAACCGGGCCTGCCGGAGGCCGCCCCGCGGCTTACGGTGGGCCCATGCGCGCCGGTCGCACGGGCCCGGCGGCGTGGACAGGGCGGCCGACCGAGGAGCCGGACGTGCGGAACGTGGCGATCATCGAGGCACCGTCGGTCCTCGGGCTGCGCCCGACGGGCGTCGAGGACCTGGCGTCGGCGCTGCTCGACGCCGGGCTGGCCGAGGCGCTCGGCGCGGAGCCGGCGGGCCGGGTCGAGCCGCCGCCGTACGACCCGGAGCGGGATCCGGACACCGGGGTCCTCAACCCGGGCGGCATCGCCGCCTACTCCGCGACGCTGGCCGACACCGTGGGCGGTGTCCTCGACGAGGGCCGGTTCCCCCTCGTGTTCGGCGGCGACTGCAGCGTGCTGCTCGGCAACCTGCTCGCGCTGCGCCGCCGGGACCGGCACGGTCTGCTGTTCCTCGACGGGCACACCGACTTCTACCAGCCCTCGGCGGAACCGGCCGGCGAGGTGGCCTCCATGGAACTCGCCCTGGCCACCGGGCGCGGCCCGCGCGTGCTGGCCGACCTGGAGGGCCGGGGCCCGCTGGTGCGGGACGAGGACGTCGTCGCCCTGGGGTTCCGGGACGCCGAGGAGTCCGCGGCGTACGGCATGCAGCCGCTGCCGGACGCGCTGCACGCGATGGAGCTGGACACCGTCCGGGCCCTGGGCGCGGCCGAGTCGGCCCGGCGCGCGGTCGGGCTGCTGGCCGGTGACGGCGCGGGCGCCGGGTACTGGGTGCACCTCGACGTCGACGTCCTGGACGACGCCGTGATGCCCGCCGTGGACTACCGGCAGCCCGACGGCCTGACCTGGCAGGAGTTGGAGACCGTCCTGCGCACGGCGCTGTCCGGCGGCGGGGCCGTCGGCCTCGACGTCGCGATCTTCAACCCCCGGCTGGATCCCGACGGGACGATCACGCGGCGCCTCGCCGACTGCCTGGCCCGGGCCTTCGACGGCGGGGAATGAGCCTTGCGGCGGGGCCACCGGCCGTGGCCCCGGACCGCTACTTCGTCAGCCGGGACAGTTCCTGGTCCGCCGCCTGGGAAACGCGGCGGCGAACGCCGTACCAGCCCGCGACCAGCATGACCGCGATCAGCGGGATGAGCAGGAGCGTCTTGCGGCCGACCTCGGGGTCGTTCCACATCATGCCGAGGCAGGCCAGCAGGAAGGCGATCGTGGCGATCTCGGTGACCGGGCTGCCGGGCAGGCGGAAGGAGGGCCGGGCGACCAGGCCCGCCTTGGCGCGGCGGACGAACACCAGGTGGCAGATCATGATGATCACCCAGGTGCTGATGATGCCCAGCGAGGCCACGTTCAGCACGATCTCGAAGGCCTGGGCCGGCACCAGGAAGTTCAGGCCGACGCCGAGCACGCACACCGCGCAGGTCAGCAGGATGCCGCCGTAGGGGACCTGGCTGCGGTTCATGCGGGCGGTGAACTTCGGGGCCGAGCCGGCCATCGCCATCGAGCGGAGGATCCGGCCTGTGGAGTACAGGCCCGAGTTGAGGGAGGACATGGCGGCGGTCAGGACCACCAGGTTCATCACGTCGCCCGCCGCCGGGACGCCGATCTTCGACAGCACCGTGACGAACGGGCTCTGGTCGGCGGAGTAGACCGAGCCGGGCAGCAGCAGGGCCAGCAGGACGACCGAGCCGACGTAGAAGAGGCCCACGCGCCACATGATCGAGTTCACCGCGCGCGGGACGACCTTCTCCGGCTCGGCGGTCTCGCCCGCGGCGACACCGACCAGCTCCAGCGCGGCGTACGCGAAGATCACGCCCTGCATGACGAGGACGACGGGCATCATGCCGTGCGGGAAGACGCCGCCGTTGTCCGTGATCACGCTCAGGCCGGGCGTCTGGCCGCCCACCTCCTGCTGCGTGGCGAGCAGGAAGATGCCGATGAACATGAAGCCGACGAGCGTGGCGACCTTGATGATCGCGAACCAGAACTCCATCTCGCCGAAGATCTTCACCGAGATCAGGTTCACGGCGAGCACCACCGCCAGCGCGGCCAGCGCGAGCACCCACTGCGGGATGTCGGTGAACAGGCTCCAGTAGTGCGTGTACAGCGCGATCGCGGTGATGTCGGCGATGCCGGTGGTCGACCAGTTCAGGAAGTACATCCAGCCGGCGACGTAGGCGCCCTTCTCGCCGAGGAACTCGCGCGCGTACGACACGAAGGAGCCGGAGGAGGGGCGGTAGAGCACGAGCTCGCCGAGGGCCCGGACCACGAAGAAGGCGAAGATGCCGCAGACCAGGTAGGCGATTGCCAGGGCGGGGCCCGCGTTGTGGAGGCGGCCTCCGGCGCCCAGGAAGAGTCCGGTGCCGATCGCGCCGCCGATGGCGATCATGTTGACGTGGCGGGCCTTGAGGTCCTTGCTGTAGCCGGCGTCGCCCGCGTCCGCGGGCACCTGGGCCGCGTCACTGGGGGATGCGGCGGCTGCCGTGTTCACGGCGTCCTTGCTCACGGTGGATCCACTCTCTGGTGCGCCCGAGCGGGTCGCGCTCGGCTTCCGGACGTACATAAGGTCTGCGCCCTCGGTAAAGGCACAGACCAAGGGGCCACCTTCCCCCACGCCGCGCGGCTCACGCGGTGGCGTACGTCACAGAGCGCTACTTCTCACACGGCCGTCACCCCAGTCGCCGGAGGTTTCACAGCACTGGTGAGACAGCGATACTGCTGCACATGACGACCGAGACCGAGCAGCCGACCCTCACGATCGACGAGCTGGCCGCCCGGGCCGGTGTCTCGGTGCGTACGGTGCGTTTCTACGGCACGAAGGGCCTGCTGCCCCCACCGGTGCTCGGTCCCCGGCGCGTGGGGCACTACGGGCGGGAGCACCTGGCCCGGCTGGCGCTGATCGAGGAGTTGCAGCAGCAGGGCATGACGCTGGCGGGCATCGAGCGCTACCTGCGGCAGCTGCCGCCGGAGCTGAGCGCACACGACCTGGCCATCCACCGGGCCGTGGTGGCCTCCTGGGCGCCGGAGGCCGTCGGGACGGTCACGCGGGAGGAGCTGGAGCGGCGGGCCGGCCGGCCCCTCGGCGACGAGGACGTCGAGCGGCTCGTCGCGATGGGCGTGGTCCGGCCCGGGGAGGACGGCTACGAGGCCGACCTCGGTCTGCTCCGGCTGGGCGTCGGCCTGCTGGACGTGCCGCTCTCCCAGGAGGCGATCTTCGCGGCGCGCACGGTTCTCGTGGAACACACGCGCGCCGCGGCCCGGGAACTCTCCCAGCTCTTCCGCGGCGAGGTGGCGGAGCGTGACGCCCGGGACGTGCGGTCCCTGTCCGCGCACATGCACCCGCTGGTGGTGCAGGCACTCCTCACGGCCTTTCAGCGGTCGCTGAAGGAAGAGCTGGGCGAGTGGCTGACCGAGCCTTCCCAGGGTTCAGCCGCGGGCTGAGTCGCCGAACCGCTCCCCCCGCTCCGCCTTCTCCACCAGCAGCGCGGGCGGGGTGAAGCGGTCGCCGTAGCGTTCTGCGAGTTCACGCGCGCGTGCCACGAATCCGGGCAGGCCGACACCTGCCCCGGCGCCACCGTCGTAGCCGTTGATGTACTGGAGCACGCCGCCGGTCCAGCCGGGGAAGCCGATGCCGAAGATCGACCCGATGTTGGCGTCGGCGACGGAGGTCAGCACGCCCTCCTCCAGCAGCCGGACGGTGTCCAGCGCCTCGGAGAACAGCATGCGTTCCTGCATGTCCTCGAACGGGATCCGGTACCCGGGCCGGGTGAAGTGCTCGCGCAGGCCCGGCCAGAGCCCGGCGCGCCTGCCGTCCTCGCCGTAGTCGTAGAACCCGGCACCGCCGCTGCGGCCCGGGCGGCCGAACTCGTCGACCATGCGGTCGATGACGGCCTCGGCGGGGTGGGGCGTCCAGGTGCCGCCGGCCTCCTCGACCGCGCGCTTCGTCTCGACCCGGATCTTGCGGGGCAGGGTCAGCGTCAGCTCGTCCATCAGGGAGAGCACCTTGGCCGGGTAGCCGGCCTGGGCGGCGGCCTGTTCGACGGAGGCGGGCTCGATGCCCTCGCCGACCATGGCGACGCCTTCGTTGATGAAGTGGCCGATGACGCGGGAGGTGAAGAAACCCCGCGAGTCGTTGACGACGATCGGCGTCTTGTTGATCTGCCGGACCAGGTCGAAGGCGCGGGCCAGCGCCTCCTCGCCCGTGCGCTCGCCCTTGATGATCTCGACGAGCGGCATCTTGTCGACCGGCGAGAAGAAGTGCAGCCCGATGAAGTCGGCCTGCCGCTCGACGCCTTCGGCGAGGGCGGTGATGGGCAGCGTGGAGGTGTTGGAGCACAGCAGCGCGTCGGGGGCGACGACGTGCTGGATCTCCTGGAACACCTTGTGCTTGAGGGACGTGTCCTCGAAGACGGCCTCGATGACCGCGTCGCAGCCGGCCAGGTCCTGGACCTCGGCCGTGGGGGTGATCCGGGCGAGCAGCGCGTCGGCCTTCTCCTGGCTGGTCCGGCCCTTGGCGACGGCCTTGGCGCACAGCTTCTCGGAGTAGCCCTTGCCCTTGAGGGCCGCCTCCAGGGAGACGTCCTTCAGGACGACGTCGATGCCGGCGCGGGCGCAGGAGTAGGCGATGCCGGCGCCCATCATGCCGGCGCCGAGGACGGCGACCTTGCGGGCCTTGCGGGGCTCCACGCCCTTGGGGCGGTTGGCGCCGGAGTTGACGGCCTGGAGGTCGAAGAAGAAGGCCTGGATCATGTTCTTCGAGGTCTGCCCGGCCGCGAGTTCCACGAAGTAGCGGGCCTCGATGACCTGGGCGGTCTCGAAGTCGACCTGGGCGCCCTCGACCGCGGCGGCGAGGATGTTGCGCGGGGCCGGGTAGGGGGCGCCGCCCGTCTGCTTGCGCAGGGTGGCCGGGAAGGCGGGCAGGTTCGCCGCGAACTTGGGGTTGGCCGGGGTGCCGCCCGGGATCCGGTAGCCCGGCTTGTCCCAGGGCTGCTGGGACTCGGGGTTGGCGTCGATGAAGGCGCGAGCCTTGGCGAGCATGTCCTCGGGGCTGTCGGCGACCTCGTCGACGAGGCCGTTCTCCAGGGCGCGGCGCGGGTTGTACTGGGTGCCCCGGAGGAGGACCTTCAGCAGGGCGTCGGCGATGCCGAGCAGGCGGACGGTGCGCACGACGCCGCCGCCTCCGGGCAGCAGGCCGAGGGTGACCTCGGGGCAGCCGATCTTGGAGCCGGGCGCGTCGAGGGCGACGCGGTGGTGGCAGGCCAGGGCGATCTCGTAACCGCCGCCGAGCGCGGCGCCGTTGAGGGCGGCGACGACGGGCTTGCCGAGGGTCTCGATGCGGCGCAGGTTCCGCTTGATGGCCATGCCGCCGTCGAACAGCTCCTGGGCCGTCTCGGGGGTGACGCGGATGAGGTCGCGCAGGTCGCCGCCGGCGAAGAAGGTCTTCTTCGCGGAGGTGATGATGACGCCCCGGATGGTGTCCCTCTCGGCCTCCAGACGGTCGGTGACGGCGGCGAGGGAGTCGCGGAACGCCTGGTTCATGGTGTTCGCGGACTGGTTCGGGTCGTCGATGACCAGGGTGACGAGGCCGGTGCGGTCCTGTTCCCAGCGGATGGTGGTGGATTCAGTGCTCATGTGGAGGTGCTCCGTGTGATCCGTCGGGAGGGGGTCAGATGCGCTCGACGATGGTGGCGACGCCCATGCCGCCGCCGACGCACAGCGTGGCGAGGCCGTAGCGCTTGTCCTGGCGCTCCAGTTCGTCGACGAGGGTGCCGAGGATCATCGCGCCGGTGGCGCCGAGGGGGTGGCCGAGCGCGATGGCGCCGCCGTTGACGTTGACCTTGTCCAGGGACAGGCCCATGTCCCGCGCGTAGCGCAGGACGACCGCCGCGAACGCCTCGTTGATCTCGACGAGGTCGATGTCGTCGATGGTCAGACCGGCCTTGGCGAGGGCCTTGCGGGTGGCGGGGGCGGGGCCGGTGAGCATGATCGTGGGCTCGGAGCCGGAGACGGCGGCGGAGACGATGCGGGCGCGGGGCGTCAGGCCGTAGCGCTCGCCGACCTCCTTGGAACCGATCGCGACGAGCGAGGCGCCGTCGACGATGCCGGAGGAGTTGCCCGCGTGGTGGACGTGGTCGATCTTCTCCACCCAGTGGTACTGCTGGAGCGCCACCGCGTCGAAGCCGCCGAGTTCGCCGATGTCCGCGAAGGACGGCTTCAGCTTGGCGAGGGAGTCGGCAGTGGTGCCGGGGCGCATGTGCTCGTCGTGGTCGAGGACGACGAGGCCGCTGCGGTCCTTCACCGGGACGACGGACTTCTCGAAGCGCCCTTCCTTCCAGGCGGTGGCGGCCCGTTCCTGGGAGAGGGCCGCGTACTCGTCGACGTCCCGCCGGGAGAAGCCCTCGATGGTGGCGATGAGGTCGGCGCCGATGCCCTGCGGCACGAAGTTGACCTGGAGGTTGGTCATCGGGTCGTTGAACCAGGCGCCGCCGTCGGAGGCCATCGGCACGCGGGACATCGACTCGACGCCGCCCGCGAGGACGAGGTCCTCCCAGCCCGAGCGGACCTTCGCCGCGGCCAGGTTGACGGCTTCCAGGCCCGAGGCACAGAAGCGGTTCTCCTGGACGCCCGCGACCGTGTCGGGCAGCCCGGCGGCGATGGCCGCGATCCGCGCGATGTCGGAGCCCTGGTCGCCGACCGGGCCGACGACGCCGAGGACGATGTCGTCGACGGCGGCCGGGTCCAGGCCCGGGAAGCGGGCGCGGATCTCGTGGATGAGTCCGACGACCAGGTCGATGGGCTTGGTGCCGTGCAGGGCGCCGTTGGCCTTGCCGCGCCCGCGCGGGGTGCGGATCGCGTCGTAGACGTACGCTTCGGTGCTCACGAGGAGGCCTTTCACTGAGGGGTGCGGGGCGCGGACAGGAGCCCGGGGACGTCCCAGTCCCGGGCGACGTCCGCGGTGTCGGCGCCCGGCCGGGCCGGGCCGCTGCGGACGGAGGTCGGGGTCGCGGAGAAGCGCGGGGCCGGGGCGGGCTGGGTGAGGCCGTCGTGGTCGGTGAAGGTGCCGCGGGCGGCCAGGTGCGGGTGGTGCGGGGCCTCGCGCAGGGAGAGCACGGGCGCCACGCAGGCGTCGGAGCCGTCGAAGACGGCCGTCCACTCGTCCCTCGTACGGCTCTTGAAGCGGGCGGCGACCCGTTCGCGCAGTTCACCCCATCGGGCGATGTCCTTGCGGGCCGCGGCCTGGTCCTCGACGCCGAGGAGGGCGAGGAACTCCGCGTAGAACCGCGGCTCCAGGGCGCCCACGGCCATGTGCTTCCCGTCGGCCGTCTCGTACGTGCCGTAGTACGGGCAGCCGCCGTCCAGGAGGTTGGCGCCGCGGCGGTCCTGCCAGCCGCCGGCGGCGAGCATGCCGTGGATCATCGCGGCGAGGTGGGCGGTGCCGTCGACGATGGCGGCGTCGACGACCTGGCCGGTGCCGGTCGCCCGCGCGTGGTGGAGGGCGGCGAGGACGCCGACGACCAGGTAGAGGGAGCCGCCCGCGTAGTCGCCGAGCAGGTTGGCCGGGACGGCCGGAGGTTCGTCCGGCCGGCCGATCATGCCGAGGACGCCGGTGGGGGCGATGTACGCGATGTCGTGTCCGGCGCGGTGGGCCAGCGGGCCGTCCTGGCCCCAGCCGGTCATCCGGCCGTAGACGAGACGCGGGTTGCGGGCGTGGCAGGGCTCGGGGCCCACGCCGAGGCGCTCGGCGACACCGGGGCGGTAGCCCTCGATCAGGACGTCGGCGCGGGCGGCGAGGCCGAGCACCTGGTCAGGGCCGTCCGGGGACTTGAGGTCGACCACCACCGAGCGCTTGTTGCGGTTGGTGACGTCGTACGCCGGGTCGATCGCGAGGCCGGGGCCGCCGGGCCGGTCCACGCGGACGACGTCGGCGCCGAGGTCGGCGAGGAGCATGGCGGCGAACGGGCCGGGCCCGATGCCGGCCAGCTCGACGACGCGCACACCGGTGAGCGGGCCGTGCCCTGGCGTCCCTGCCGTGGTCATCCAGCCCCCAGTGCTGTGACACAAGTGATGTAACACCAGCGATGCTAAGAACACGTTCCAGTCGGCACAAGACCTGAACGAGCAAGCGCTTAGCAATCTGCCGGACCGGGTCAGGGCGCGTCCAGCTCCGCCGTCAGCCGCTTCGGCGCGATCACCCGGTAGCTCTCCTCCACCCAGTCGCAGAGCACCTCCACGCCCGGGGCGCCCTGTCGCTCCAGCGGGATGCTCACCCAGCCGGCCTTTCCCAGGCCGTATCCGGCGGGCTCGGCGCCGGGGCACGCCAGCGCGTGCGCGTGGGCCGTCTCGTCCTTGAGCTTCACCGTCACACCCAAGGGGTAACTGCCGTCCTCGACGCCGAGGAAGACGAACACCTTCTTGTTGACCTTCGCCACGGACTCGCCCCACGGGAACTCCTCGACGGCACCCGGCAACCCCAGCGCGAACGCGCGCACTTTCTCCCACTTCTTCAGGGCATTCCTGGGCACGGCCATCGTCGTCCTCCGGGCTCGTCGTCGGGCTCCGCACTCCTCACGCTAGCCTCGGCCACCGACAGCGGCACGGGCTGCACGACCGAGGGGTGTCATGAGCAGGCAAAACAGGACGGACCGTCCGTACGACATCGTGCTCTTCGGAGCGACCAGCTTCGCCGGAGCGCTCACCGCGGAGTACCTCGCCGCCCACGCCCCCGAGGGACTGCGCTGGGCGATCGCGGGCCGGAGCGAGGAGAAGCTGCGGCGGCTGCGCGAGGGACTGCCCGGTGACGCGGAGGTCGACGTGCTGCGGGCGGACGTGTCCGACCCGGAGTCGCTGCGCGCCCTCGCCGGGCAGGCGCGCGTGGTGGCCACGACGGTCGGCCCCTACGTCACCTACGGCGAGGAACTGGTCGCCGCCTGCGCGGACGCCGGGACGGACTACCTCGACCTCTGCGGCGAGCCCGAGTTCGTGGACCTGATGTACGTCCGGCACGACGCCCGCGCGCGGGAGACCGGGGCGCGGCTGGTGCACGCCGCCGGATTCGACTCGATCCCGCACGACCTGGGCGCCTACTTCACCGTGCGGCAGCTGCCGGAGGACGTGCCGCTGAGCGTCGAGTGCTTCGTCACCGCCGACGGGGCGTTCTCGGGCGGGACCTTCGCCTCCGCCCTCAACCAGTTCGCCCGGCAGCGGGAGATGGCGGCGGCCGCACGGGACCGGCGGCGGCACGAGCCGCGGCTGGTGGGCCGGCGGGCGTCGGCACCGCTCGGCGGGCCGCGGTTCGCCAGGGAGGTCGGGGCGTGGGCGCTGCCGATGCCGACCATCGACCCGCAGATCGTGCGGCGTTCGGCGTCGGCGCTCGACCGGTACGGGCCCGACTTCCGGTACCGGCAGTACGCGGCCGTGCGGCGGCTCCCCGTCGCGGTGGGCGGGGTCGCGGCCGTCGGGGCGCTGGTGGCGGCGGCCCAGGTGCCGCCCGCCCGGCGCTGGCTGTCCGGCCGTCTCAAGCCCGGTGACGGGCCGAGCCCGCAGAAGCGGGCGAAGAGCTGGTTCTCGCTGCGCTTCGTGGGCGAGGGCGGCGGCCGGCGGGTGTACACGGAGGTCTCGGGCGGCGATCCCGGGTACGGCGAGACGGCGAAGATGCTGGCCGAGTCGGCGCTCTGCCTGGCCTTCGACGACCTGCCGAAGACGGCGGGTCAGGTCACGACGGCCGTGGCGATGGGTGACGCGCTGACCGACCGGCTGCGCGCGGCGGGCATCCGCTTCCGCGTGGCGTCGACGGGCTGAGGGGCCGCCGAAGGGCCGCGGCCTACAGCGGCCACTCGGCGATGGTGTAGATCATCCCGGCGATCCAGCCGAGTCCCGCCAGCACGGCGAGGATCAGTCCTATGGTGACGGCCCGCTCGACGGTCTGGGTCGGGCCGGCGACAGGCTTGGGGGCGCGGTGCGTTGTCATGCGCCCCAGCCTGCCGACGGGGCCGGTGGCCCGGCATCCGTACAGGTACTCAGAGCCGGTACTCAGGTCACCCCGCCCGCCCCGGCAGACCTCTCCCTCTGTTTGAGACTTTCCACGCCCCAGCCCCCGGCGACAGCTCGGAAAGTGCCAACAAGGACTTCAATGAAATCCTTGAAGGCATGCGATTCCTTCTCGAAGTCACCATGGACGACGCCGCGTTGACGAGGGACCCGGCGGGCGAGCTGGGCCGGATCCTCAGGTACTGGGGCGGCAATCTGCACCACTACGCGCTCGAGCCCGGGGACGGTTCGCTCGTGTACGACTCGGAGTACCGCGAGGTGGGCCGCTGGCGTGTGGAGGGTCAGGCGGAGTAGGTCGCCCGCAGCGCCTTCCGGCACAGCGCGTCCGCCCTGCGCGTGGTCTCCGGGAGGCGGTACCGGGGGGTCAGCGCGAGGGTGTGCGCGCAGGCGCCGGCCAGGGACACGCGGTGCCCCACGGAGACGAAGACCGGCTTGACGGCGTCCCGGGTGCGCAGGGCGCGGCCGACCTCCTCGGTGCCGGCGAGCAGCGGGGAGCTGCTGCCGCGCGGGGTGTCCGGGTCGTCGTGGGTGAAGGTGAACGGGTTCTTCGCGACGCCGATCGTGGGCAGTCCGGTCAGCACGCCGAGGTGGCAGGCGAGGCCGAAGCGGCGGGGGTGGGCGAGGCCGTAGCCGTCGCAGACGACCAGGCCGGGCGGGCAGGGCAGGGCGTCGAGCGCGGCGAGGACCGCGGGGAGCTCGCGGAAGGCGAGCAGTCCGGGCACGTAGGGGAAGGAGACCGGGCCCACCGCCGTGGCCTCGGCGACGACGTCCAGGCTCGACGCGTCCAGCACGACCGCTGCCGCCGCGACGACGTCCCGTTCGTCGTCGTAGGCGACGTCGACCCCGGTCACACGGCCCGTGCCGGGCGCCGGCCCCGGTTCGTCGAGGACCAGCCGGGCGCGCAGCTCGTCCTGGACGGCGCGGGCCTCTTCCTCGCTGGCGGGCCAGTCTTCGGGGATGCGTACGGTCGTCATGGTTCCCCGAGCCTACGGGCAGCGCGAAGGCCGGCGGGGTCAGGGAACCCCGCCGGCCTCGTCAGGTGTGTGCCTCACTTGCCCAGTGCGCGCTGCAGCTGGCTCTTGTTCATGCTGGAACGGCCCTCGACGCCCTTGCGCTTGGCCTCCTGGTAGAGCTGGTCGTAGGTGGGGCCCTGGGAGCCCTGCCCCGACCGCTGGCCGCCGCGCTTGCTCGACGACATGTCCTTCGTCGACGTGCGGCTGGCCGTCTTCGACTCGCCGGAGCGGGCGCGTTCCTTGTTCACCGTCCGCGAGGCGATCTCCTTGGCGCGGCCGGTGCTCTCGCCCCGGTCCTGCGCGCTCTTCTTGATGTGCTCGTACTGGCGCTCCCGCTTGGAGCTCGAACCGCGTGGCATGACCGCTCACTTCCTTTCAGCTTCAGTGAACGAGTACCCACACTGCCAACAATCAGGACATAGCGCTCGCTCAATGCTCCAGGCGGGCAACCCGTCCCTTCTCTCCGGCTGCCCAGCACCCTTGGTCCGGGGTGCAGTCGACGGTGTCGTAGGAGCCCGTGTCGACCGTCCGCCAGGTGCGGCCGCCGTCCGTGGTGAGGTCGGTGCCGGTGGGGCCGACGGCGAGGGCGGCCGTGCGGCTGTGCGGGAGCCAGGCCACGCCGGAGCGGTAGGCGGACGGGGGCGTGGCGGCGGGGCGCCAGGTGCGCCCGCCGTCGGCGGTGCGGGCGGCGGCGCGCGGTGCGGGCTGGTCGGGGCGGAAGTCACCGCCGACGGCGAGACCGTGGGCGCGGTCCCGGAAGGCCAGCGCGAAGACGCCGCGCGCCGGGTCGCCCGCCGGCAGGGGCGTGTCGGTGGCCGTCCAGGTGCGTCCCCGGTCGGCGGAGTGCAGGACACGCGCGCGTGCGGCCCCGCCGGTGGCGAGCCAGACGTCCTTCGGCCCGGACGTCACCAGGCACTGGCCGCTCGCCGCGAACCCGGCCTCGCCCTCCTGCGCGGCCGGCATGCCCGCGGTCGGCAGCACCCTCCAGGTGCGGCCGCCGTCGCCCGTCGACAGGATGCGGAACCTGCCGTCCACCGGGTCGCTCATCGCGAGGCCGTGGCGGTGGTCGAAGAAGGCCATGCAGTCGTAGAAGGCCTTCGGATCGGTGTTGCGGAAGGACTCCGTCCAGGTCGCTCCGCCGTCGTCGGTGCGGTACACGCGGGACGCCTCGCCCTCGCCGATGGCCAGGACGACGGCCCGGCGGGCGTCGAACGCCTCGACGTCCCGGAACTGCACCTCCCCCGCGCCCGGGGGCGAGACGTTCCGCCACGTCGCGCCGCCGTCCGTGGTGCGCAGGACGGTGCCGCCGGTCCCGGCGGCCCAGGCCGTGTCACGGCTGACGGCGGCCAGTCCGCGGAACCGTACGTCCGGGGTGCCGGTGTCCTTCAGCTGCCAGTGCGGCACCCGCTCCGGCTCGTGTGCCTGTGCCGGTGCGGCGGTCGTCGCGGCCAGGGCCGCCGCGCACGCCGTCGCCGCGATCGTCCCGCGTCGTGTCCGTCCCGTCCGTCGCGTGCTCCCCATGCGCCTCATGGCCGGGGAAGCTAGCCCACCGCCCGGGTGCCGTCCAGACGGCCTCGGGGGCGCCCGGGTCGATCTGCCGGGCACCACAAGTGCCCTTCGTGGCGCATGAGGAGAGCCATGTCACTCCCGTGCATGAACGCGGTGACAGAGGTCACTCGCAATTCGTGTGCACGGATTGGCTGATTCCGTCGTCTCTTCCATTGCCCGGCCTCATCCGCCCGGAAGTGTCCGTCGCCGTCACAAGGGAGCAAGGCGTTGTCCATCGTCATCGAGCAGCCCGTGGAGGCCCGCCTCGTCGCCGCCGCGCCGCGTATGCCGAGCATTCCCGCGACGCTGCACTACGACCGGCGTGACCCGTTCGCCGTCCGCATGACCTTCCCCGCCCCGGCCACGCTGGAGGGCGTCGAGGTCTGCTGGACCTTCTCCCGCGAGCTGCTCGCAGCGGGTCTGAAGGACCCCGAGGGCCACGGCGACGTGCGGGTGCGGCCGTACGGGTACGACCGCACGGTGCTGGAGTTCCACGCCCCGGAGGGCACGGCCGTGGTGCACGTCCGGTCGAGCGAGGTGCGCCGTTTCCTGGAGGCCACGAGCGAGCTCGTGCCCGTCGGCCTGGAGCACCTCCAGCTGGACCTGGACCACGACCTCGCCGAGCTGATGCGGGACGCCTGCTGAGCTGACGGTCCCGGGGCGGCGGGTCAGGGCGAAGCGGGTGCCGTCAGCACCGATGACACCGCCGCGCTCACCTCGCGCACGAGGTTCGCCGGTCCGGGCGACGCCGCCCCGGCCCGCTCGGTCAGCTCCTCGACGCGCTGCTCGCGGGCGCCGTGGTCCTGGCCGAGGAGGTCCGCGGCGGCGGCGAGCACGGCGACCGCGGCGTCCCGCTCGGAGACTCCGGCGACCGGCGACGGGCCCAGGAGGACCTGCCGCGTCTCCTCCCGCAGCGCGTCCACGACGGCGACGCGCTCCAGCGCGTACTCCACGGACGGGAAGACGCCGAGGACGCGCTTCTTCTCCGCCCGCAGCCACCCCTCGGACACCAGCTGCTCGCGCACGGCGTCCAGGGTGACCCGGGCCCGCAGCGTCACCCAGGTCCGCCAGGAGTGCGGGCACGACTCGCGGACGAGTTCCAGCAGCCCGTCGAGGACCGCGTCACCCGCGGCCGCGTCCAGGTCGACCGGCGTGGCGATGCCGTCCTCGTCGGTGAGCAGGCCGTGCCGGGCCAGCTCCACGAGGGCCCCGGCCCGCACCAGGGCGGACAGCCGGGCGGTGGCCACAGGCCGTGCGGTGTCCCAGGCGAGCAGGCAGAGCCGGGCCGGCAGCGAGAGCGGGCCGTGGGGCACGGGGCCTCCTGGGGGCGGGGAGAAACGGGCTTCACGTTAATCCGTTGACAGGCTCCAGGCCCGTTTCTACGGTGTACAGCGGTCCTGTTGCCGTCGATTGGAGAAGGACGTTGCTCGTCTGAGGTCCTGAGACACCGCCGCCTCACACCTGTCCGGTGTGGGTGTGCTGCGTGCGACCTCGGCGATCGAGCCGTCCTCCGGTGCAGGGCTTTCCTCATGCCCGTGGAGCCTCTCCCTCCCCTGGTCGCAGGTGTCTCGACACGCGTTTGCCCCTGACCGCTTCGAGCAACCGCGAGTGAGGCCCACATGCCTGCTTCCATCACCGTCACCTCCCTGTCGTTCACCTGGCCCGACGGCTCTCCCGTCTTCGAGGACCTGGACGTCGCGTTCGGCCCCGGCCGGACCGGCCTGGTCGGCGTCAACGGGTCCGGCAAATCGACCCTGCTGAAACTGATCGCCGGTGAGCTCGCCCCGGCCGACGGCACCGTCCGCGTGGCCGGCGAGGTCGGATACCTCCCGCAGAACGTCACCCTCGACACCGCCCTGCGCGTCGACGAGGCGCTCGGCATCGCCGAGCGGCGGGCCGCGCTGCACGCCATCGAGGCGGGCGACGTGTCCGAGGCGCACTTCGAGACCGTCGGCGACGACTGGGACGTCGAGGAGCGCGCCCTGGCCACCCTCGGCGAACTCGGCCTCGGACACGTCGGGCTGGACCGCACCGTCGGCGAGGTCTCGGGCGGCGAGTCGGTCCTGCTGCGCCTGGCCGCGCTGCTGCTGCGCCGGCCCGACGTGCTGCTGCTGGACGAGCCGACCAACAACCTCGACCTGTACGCGCGCAGACGGCTGTACGCGGCCGTCGAGGCCTGGCCGGGCGTGCTGGTCGTCGTCAGCCACGACCGGGAACTGCTGGACCTCGTCGACCAGATCGCGGATCTGCGTTCCGGCGAGATCACCTGGTACGGCGGCAACTACTCCGTCTACGAGGAGGCACTGGAGACCGAGCAGGAGGCGGCCGAGCGCATGGTGCGCGTCGCCGAGGCCGACTTCCGCCGACAGAAACGCGAACTGACCGACGCCCAGGTCAAACTGGCCCGCCGCAAGCGGTACGCGCAGAAGATGTACGACACCAAACGCGAACCCCGGGCCGTCATGAAGCTCAGGAGCCGTGCGGCCCAGGTCTCCGCGGGCAAGCACCGGATCATGCACGAGGAGAAGCTCGCCGAGGCCAGGGAGCGGCTCGACGATGCGGTGGAGGCCGTACGGGACGACGACGAGATCCGCGTCGACCTGCCGTTCACGGCGGTGCCGCCGGGGCGTACCGTCCTGACTCTCCAGGATCTCGGGCTCCGGTACGGCGCCCGGGTGACGGGCGGCCTGGATCTGCGCGGTCCCGAGCGGGTCGCGCTGGTCGGGCGCAACGGCGCGGGCAAGACCACGCTGCTGCGCACGATCGCCGGGGAGCTGGCTCCGGAGGCGGGCGAGGTGACGGCGCACGTCCCGCTGCGGTTCCTGCCGCAGCGGCTCGACGTCCTCGACGGGGAGCGGACGGTCGCCGAGAACGTGGCCCGGTTCGCGCCGGCCGCCACCAACAACCGGATCCGGGCGCGGCTGGCCCGCTTCCTGTTCCGGGGCGCCCGGGCCGACCAGAAGGCGGCGACGCTCTCCGGCGGCGAACGCTTCCGGGCGGCCCTGGCGGCGCTGATGCTGGCCGATCCCGCGCCGCAGTTGCTCATGCTGGACGAGCCGACCAACAACCTCGACATGGCCAGCGTGCGACAGCTGACCACGGCCCTGGAGTCCTATGAGGGGGCGCTGATCGTGGCCAGTCACGACCTGCCGTTCCTGGAGTCGATCGGGATCACCCGCTGGCTGCTGCTGGAGGAGGGAGAACTGAAGGAAATCACGTCAGAAGCTGTCGGGTTTCCCGCCTAGCGTCGGGTGCATGCCCGCATTCATCACTCTGACCGGAGCCCGCGAGAACAACCTCAAGGACGTCACCCTGCGCATCCCGAAAGGCCGGCTGACCGTGTTCACCGGCGTTTCGGGGTCCGGGAAGTCGTCGGTCGTCTTCGACACGATCGCGGTGGAGTCGCAGCGCCAGCTGAACGAGACGTATCCGTGGTTCGTCCGCAACCGGCTGCCCAAGTTCGAGCGGCCGCACGCGGACGGCCTGGAGGACCTCTCCCCCGCGATCGTCGTCGACCAGCGGCCGGTCGGCGGCCACTCCCGGTCGACGGTCGGCACCATGACGGACGTCTACTCGGTGATCCGCGTCCTGTTCTCCCGGCACGGCACCCCGAGCGCCGGACCGGCCACGGCGTACTCGTTCAACGACCCGTCGGGCATGTGCCCCGAGTGCGACGGCCTCGGCCGGACGGTCCGGCCCGACTGGGACCGCATCCTGGACCCGGACCGCTCACTCGCCGGCGGGGCTGTCCGCTTCCCGCCGTTCGCCGCGGGGACGTGGCAGGGCCAGGCGTACACCAACAGCGCCGACCTCGACCCGGACAAGCCGGTGGGGCGGTTCACCGCCGCCGAGCGGGAGTTCCTGATGCGCGGGCGGCCGGGCAGCAAGGTCACCGTCAACGGCAGCGGCGGCACCTGGACCACCGAGTACGAGGGCCTCGCCGACCGCTTCGAGCGGCTGTACCTGAAGCGGGACCTGTCCGCCATGAGCCAGAAGACCCGCGACCTGGTCCGGGAGTTCCTGACGGAGGGCGTCTGCCCGGCCTGCCGGGGGGCACGGCTCTGCGCGGCGGCGCTCGCGACCCGGATCGACGGCCGGTCGATCGCCGACTGCGCGCGCATGCAGGTCACGGACCTGATCGCCGTACTGAAGGAGATCGACGACCCGGTGGCCCGGCCGATCGCCGGCGCGGCCGTGGCCGCGCTGGAGCGCATCGAGGCGATCGGCCTCGGCTACCTCAGCCTCGACCGGGAGACGGCCACGCTCAGCGGCGGGGAGGGGCAGCGGCTGAAGACCGTGCGGCACCTCGGCTCCAGCCTGACCGGCATGACGTACATCTTCGACGAGCCGAGCGTCGGTCTGCACCCGCGCGACGTGGGCCGGCTCGGCGATCTGCTGCTGCGGCTGCGCGACAAGGGCAACACCGTGCTGGTCGTCGAGCACGACCCGGACGTCATCGCGCTGGCCGACCACGTCGTCGACATGGGGCCGGGCGCCGGAACCGGGGGCGGCACGGTGGTGTTCGAGGGGACGCCGGAGGAACTGGCCGCGTCGGACACGCTCACCGGTCGCTGTCTGCGCCGGCGTACGGCGGTCAAGGAGGAGGTGCGGCGGGCCACCGGCGAACTGTGGGTGAAGGGCGCCGACCGGCACAACCTGCGCGACGTGACCGTGCGGTTCCCGACCGGTGTGCTCACGGCGGTCACCGGGGTCGCCGGGTCCGGGAAGAGCACCCTGGTCGGGGAGTTCACCGCCGCCCACGACGAGGCCGTGGTCGTGGACCAGTCGTCGATCGGGATCTCCGGCCGGTCCACCCCGGCGACGTACCTGGGGATCATGGACACGGTACGGAAGGTCTTCGCCCGTGAGACGGGCGCCGAGGCGGGCTTGTTCAGCTTCAACTCCAGTGGCGCCTGCGGTACCTGTGAGGGCCGGGGCATCATCTACACCGACCTCGCCTTCATGGACCCGGTGACGACGACCTGCCACGACTGCGAGGGGCGGCGCTTCAAGGAGGAGGTGCTGCGGCTCACCGTCCGGGGCCGGTCCATCGCCGACGTCCTGGAGATGACGGCCGAGCAGGCCCTCGGCTTCTTCGACGACCCGGGCGCGGCCCGGCGGCTGCGCGCCCTGCGGGACGTCGGACTCACCTATCTGACGCTCGGGCAGCCCCTCTCCACGCTCTCCGGCGGTGAGCGGCAGCGCATCAAGCTGGCCACACGACTGCACCGCACGGGCGCGGTCTACGTCCTCGACGAGCCGACGACGGGCCTGCACATGGCGGACGTGGCGGGACTCGTCGCCCTGCTGGACCGGCTGGTCGACACGGGCAACACGGTCGTCGTCGTCGAACACAACCTGGACGTCGTCGCCCGGGCCGACTGGGTGATCGACCTCGGCCCGGACGGCGGCAGGGACGGCGGCGAGGTCGTCTTCGAGGGCACGCCGCGACAACTCCTGGACGTGCGGGGTTCGTCCACCGGGGAGCATCTGCGGCGGGCGGTCCGGGCGGACGTCAGCCTGCCGGCGTGAGTTCCCCGGTGAGCCGTACGCCCGGGTGGGCGCTGTTGCTGACGACGGCGAGGCGGGGGCCGTGCCGGTCGTGGTGCCACTGCCCGCCGGCCAGCGGGAGGAGGGCGATGTTGGGGGTGGGCCCCCGTGTCCAGTCGAGGCGGCCGGCGATGGTGTCGAGGGTGGTGCCGGAGAGGGCCTGTGCGACGGAGGCCCGGTCGGTGGGATCGTCCGCCGCCGTGAGGGCGTGGTGCGCGGTCTCCAGCAGGGCGTGGGCGAGGCCGAGGGGCTGGAGCCAGGCGGCTCCGGTGTCCTGCCGGTAGGCGTGGGCGAGTTCGGCGCAGATGGTGCCGTCGAGGCCGGAGCGGTACGGGTGGTCCGGGCTCCAGTAGACGAGCGTGGCCACGCGGGCGTCGGCGAGCTCGCCGTGGACGTCGGCCGCGGGCGTGGTGTGGGTGTGCGGGTAGGTCAGCCAGCGCGAGCAGGTGATCAGCCGCGGCCGCACCCCCGCCGCCCGGGCCCGGCGGTGGAAGAGGGCGAGGTCGGTGGCGGTGGCGGCGCTGGTGACGCGGTCGGCGCCGTGCTCGCGCAGCCGGTCGACCTGCGCGGTGAAGCCTGCGGCCGGTTCCCGGTAGGCGCCGAGGTCGACCAGGGTGTGCCCGCGCGGGGACGTCACCGGGCCGAAGCCGTACCGGTCGTGGCGCAGCAGCTCGCCCTGCAGGTCGTCGTTCCACAGACATCCGACGGCGCCGGAGCCGCCGACGCGCTCCCACAGCTCGGCGAAGACGGCGGCGATGTCGTCCAGCCCCCACGCGAAGTGGTACGTCCAGCGGAAGCGGTGCCCGGGCCCGGCCCCGCGGGTGTGGACGTACGCCTGCCAGGGGAACGTGGTCGACAGGCAGGGGACCCGGGCCTCTTCGCAGGCGTCCGTGACGGCGGGCAGGACCCGGGTGCCGGCCATGGTGAGCACCAGGTGCGCGCCGTCCGTGCCGGCCAGGTCCCGTACGGCCCGCCGGGCCGCGTCCGGATCCGAACGGCTGTCGCGCACGGCGACGGTCACGTCGTAGCGGCGGCCGCCGTTGCGGACGTGCGCCAGCCGGGGTGCGAGTCTGCGCAGGACGTACGACAACGGTGAGCCGAGGGGGGCCAGCCGGCCCGTCAGCGGCGCGACCACGCCCACGCACAAGGAAGTCGACGGCACCGGGGCCCCTCTCTCAGTCGCCGTGAGCGCTCAGTGGCCGGAACGGTCCGCGGTGACGCAGGTGGTCTTGCTGAACACCGCCACCGTCTCGTTGCCGCAGTTGTTGCTGTGGCCCGAGGCGTTCCGCGCGAAGAGCAGGTTGGACAGGACACCGCCGCTGGGGCCCGCCTGGTCGCCGCCGCCCCTGCCGTCGTCCTCGGTCACACAGGTGCGCTCCTTGAACAGCGCCACCTTGCCGGTCCCGCAGAGGTTGGCGTGGCCGGAGGAGTTCCTGCCCGAGACGTTGGAGAGCACTCCGCCCGCTCCCGCGTCGCCGTCACCGGCATGGGCCGTGGCCATGCCGGCGGGGACGGCCATCAGCATCCCCACGATCGAGGCCACTACCGCCATGCGCCGCGTGCCGTACATCTGTGTCGGTTTCCTTCCGCTGGATCGATCGCCGGCCGGGGCGGCCGGAGCACTACGACTAACGACACGTCGGAAGATCGACACGGCTCCGCCGAGGTGAATGATCCGCATGACCGTTGATCAGGTACTCCGACGGGATGCCGGAACCGCAGGCGTTGACCCGTCAAGGCGGTGTCCGCGCCGCGCACCGATCGGGTGGTTTGGCGGGCCGCCGGCCGATCAGGCGTGCGGGGCCCGCGAACACTGGGCGGGGGTGGCGCGGGCCACCGGGGAGGGGAACGGCATGGGTGACAGCACAGTTCTGGTGGCGGTGGCGGAGGCGGGGCGTCCGGAGGCGGGGGGTGCCGCCGCCGGGCAGATGGCGCGGATCGCCGAGGCGATCCGGGGGCGCGGCTTACAGGTCCGGTGGGCGGGGAGCGTCCCCGACGCCGAGGCGGTGCTCAGGACGGAGGCGGGCCTGGCCGCCGCGGTGGTCGCCTGGGACCTCCCGGGCGGGCCGAAGGCCGACGGTGAACCGGGCGGCGCGGCGGTACTGCGGCGGATCGGCCGCCGCTTCCAGAACCTGCCCGTGTTCCTGGTCATGGCCGAGGAGGGACTGCGCGACCTGCCGCTGTGGGTGTCGAAGTCGGTCGTGGGCTATGTGTGGCCGCTGGAGGACACTCCTGCGTTCATCGCGGGGCGGATCACCACCGCCGCGCGCGCCTACCAGGAAGCCCTGCTCCCGCCGTTCTTCAAGGCGCTGCGACGCTTCGAGGACGCGCACGAGTACTCGTGGCACACCCCCGCGCACTCCGGCGGTGTCGCCTTCCTGAAGTCGCCCGTGGGCCGGGCCTTCCACGACTACTTCGGGGAGCGGCTGCTCCGCAGCGATCTGTCGATCTCGGTGGAGGAGCTCGGCTCCCTGTTCGAGCACACCGGCCCGATCGGCGAGGCGGAGCGCAACGCCGCGCGGGTCTTCGGCTCCGACCACACCTATTTCGTGCTGCACGGCGACTCCACCTGCAACCGCCTCGTCGGGCACTTCAGCGTGACCCGTGACGAGATCGCCCTGGTGGACCGCAACTGCCACAAGTCGGTCCTGCACGGCCTGGTCGTCTCCGGCGCCCGGCCGGTGTACCTGGTCCCCACCCGCAACGGCTACGGTCTCGCGGGACCGCTGCCGCCGGCCGAGATCGCGGCGGAGTCGGTGGCGGCGCGGATCGCCGCGAGCCCCCTGGCGGCGGACGCCGTGTCCTCGCGCGCCCAGTACGCGGTGTTCACCAACTCCACGTACGACGGCCTGTGCTACGACGCGGTGGCGGCGGCCCGGGTCTTCGCCGCGGGCACGCCCCGGCTCCACTTCGACGAGGCGTGGTTCGCGTACGCCCGCTTCCATCCGCTCTACACGGGCCGGTACGGCATGTCGGTGGACGAGCAGGCCTTCCCCGGCCCCGACCGGCCGACGGTCTTCGCGACCCAGTCCACGCACAAGCTGCTGGCCGCGTTGTCGCAGGGCGCCATGGTGCACGTGCGGCCCGGGCCACGGGCACCGGTGGAGCACGACCGGTTCAACGAGGCGCTGATGATGCACGGCACGACGTCGCCGCTGTACCCGATGATCGCCTCGCTGGACGTGGCCACGGCGATGATGGACGGGCCGCAGGGGCAGTGGCTGATCGACGAGGCGGTGACCGAGGCGGTCCGGTTCCGCCAGGAGATGGTGCGGCTCGGGCGGCGGATCGAGGCGGCGGGCGACCGGCCGCCGTGGTTCTTCGGGGTGTGGCAGCCGGACCACGTGACCGACCCGGCGACCGGCGCACGCCTGCCCTTCGAGGAGGCCCCGGCGGAGCTGCTGGCGACGGAGCCCTCCTGCTGGCACCTCGAACCCGGCGCGGACTGGCACGGCTTCCCCGGCCTCACCGACGGCTACTGCATGCTCGACCCGATCAAGGTCACCCTGACCTGTCCCGGGATCGACGCGACGGGCGAGATGTCCGAGCGGGGCATCCCCGCGCGGGTGCTCACCGCGTACCTGGCCACGCGCGGCATCGTCGTGGAGAAGACGGACAGCTACACCACGCTGGTGCTGTTCTCCATGGGCATCACCAAGGGCAAGTGGGGCACCCTGCTGGACGCCCTCATGGACTTCAAGGACCTCTACGACGGTGACGTCCCGCTCGACCGCGTGCTGCCCGCACTGGTCGCCGAGCACCCGCGGCGCTACGCCGGGCTGACCCTGAGCGCCCTGTGCCAGGAGATGCACGACCACCTGCGCGAGTCCCGCCTGGTCGAACTCCTCGACACCGCCTTCCGGGAACTCCCGGAGCCCGTCGCCCCGCCCCAGCAGTGCTACCAGCGCCTGATCCGGGGCGGCACGGAACGGCTGCGCCTGGTCGACGCGCCGGGTCGGGTCGCCGCGGCGATGGTCACCGTGACGCCGCCCGGCATCCCGGTCCTCATGCCCGGCGAGGACACCGGCGCGGCGGACGCCCCACTCCTGCGGTACCTGAGCGCCCTGGAGTCCTTCGACCGCCGCTTCCCCGGGTTCGGCAGCGAGACGCACGGGGTGACGCGTGACCCCGACAGCGGCGACTACCTGATCGAGTGCCTGCGCACGGACGAGAGGGACGGAACCGACAGCACCAGCGCCACGACGCCGGCTCAGCGGCGGGATGCGGAGGGCATCGGTTCGGTGGGCTGAGTTCACGGCGCCCGGCGCCCCGGCCCCTCCCCGGGGGTGTCCTCTCCCCCGTTCGCCCTGCATGATGGTCGGCCGACGCCCGATGCGCTCCGGCCGATCCCGGAAGCTCCGTCGGTGCGGTCCCGACACGTCCCATCCGATACGGAGTCACGCTCGTGCCCAGCAAGAAGGCCCTCGTCCGCCGCCCCAGCCCGCGACTCGCCGAAGGGCTGGTGACCCACATCGAGCGGGAGCGGGTCGACGCCGACCTCGCGGTCGAGCAGTGGGAGGCGTACGTGCAGGCCCTGCGCACGCACGGCTGGGAGACCATCGAGGTGGACCCGGCCGACGACTGCCCGGACTCGGTGTTCGTCGAGGACACGGTCGTGATGTACAAGAACGTGGCGCTGATCGCCCGCCCGGGCGCCGAGTCGCGGCGGGAGGAGACCGCCGGGGTCGAGGAGGCCGTGGCGGGCCTGGGCTGCTCGGTCAACTGGATATGGGAGCCGGGCACGCTGGACGGCGGCGACGTCCTGAAGGTCGGCGACACCGTCTACGTGGGCCGCGGCGGCCGCACCAACGCCGCCGGCGTCCAGCAGTTGCGCGCCGCGTTCGAGCCGCTGGGCGCCCGGGTCGTCGCCGTACCCGTGAGCAAGGTGCTGCACCTGAAGACGGCGGTCACCGCGCTGCCCGACGGGACGGTCATCGGGCACATCCCGAAGATGGACGCGCCCTCCCTGTTCGCGCGTTTCCTGCCGGTGCCCGAGGAGTCCGGGGCGCACGTCGTGCTGCTCGGCGGCGACAAGCTGCTGATGGCGGCGAGCGCGCCGAAGACCGCGGAGCTGTTCGCGGACCTCGGGTACGAACCGGTCGTCGTGGACATCAGCGAGTTCGAGAAGCTCGAAGGATGTGTGACATGTCTCTCGGTGCGGCTGCGGGAGCTGTACGTCTGAGCGGCTGAGCGGACCGCCCGTCCGGCCGCCGACCTGCGGGTCCGGAGGACGTGGCGCGCATGCGGACGACACCGCTGATCAGGGGCCTTTACAGCGTCCTTAACCTACGGCCTCGTAACCTACGGCAACGTAGCCTACGATGCCGTAGGTTTCTGCACACCGCTCGTACGCATGTCCCCCTGGAGAGTCCATGACGATCACCACTCCCCACCTCGGCAGCCCCGCCGGCGCCTGGACCGACGCTCAGCTGCTGTACGCACTGGAGGAAGTGGTCGAGAAGGAGCTCAACCGGCATCTGAAGGTCGCCAAGGACTGGATGCCGCACGAGTACGTGCCGTGGAGCGACGGGCGCAACTTCCCCGGTCTCTTCGAGGACGGCGAGGCCTGGGAGAAGGAGCAGTCCAAGGTCACGGAGATCGGCCGCATCGCGCTCGTCGTCAACCTGCTGACCGAGGACAACCTGCCCAGCTACCACCACGAGATCGCCTCGCTGTTCGGCCGCGACGGCGCCTGGGGCACCTGGGTGCACCGCTGGACCGCCGAGGAGGGCCGGCACGGCATCGTGATGCGCGACTACCTCCTCACCTCCCGCGCGGTGGACCCGGACAAGCTGGAGGAGTTCCGGATGTCCCACATGAGCGAGGGCTTCGAGTCGGACAACCGTCACTCGATGCTGCACTCGGTCGCCTACGTCGCGTTCCAGGAGCTGGCCACCCGCATCTCGCACCGCAACACCGGCCACCAGTCCGGCGACCCCATCTGCGACCGCATGCTGTCCCGGATCGCCACCGACGAGAACCTGCACATGGTCTTCTACCGGAACCTGCTCAAGGCCGCCTTCGAGCTGGCCCCCGACCTGACCATGCAGGCCGTGCGGGACGTGGTCGTGAACTTCCGCATGCCCGGCCACGGCATCCCCGGCTTCGAGCGGGCCGCCGCGCAGATGGCGATCGGCGAGGTCTACAACCTGCGCATCCACCACGACGACGTGCTCCAGCCCGTGCTGCGCTTCCTGAAGATCATGGAGATCGACGGCTTGGGCCCCGAGGGCCGCAAGGCGCAGGAGGAGCTGGGCCTGTTCATGGGCGGCCTGGACTCCGAGGCGTCGAAGTTCGACGAGAAGCTGGCCGCGCGCAAGGCCCGCATGGCGGCCCGCGCCGGCGCCTGAGGACAGCCCGGCGCACACGGCCTTCGAGGGTGATCCTCCGGCGCGTGGAGCCTTGAGGCCCCGGCGCACACGGCCCTGAGGCCCCGACCGTCACGAGCGGTCGGGGCCTCACGGTGTGTCCCGGGGTGCTCGTGGGGCGGCTCCCTCCCGGGGCCGCGCGCCTCGGTGCGGCTAGCGCGACGTGCGCCGCAGCTCCAGCCGTTCCTTCTCCGACAGACCGCCCCAGACGCCGAAGCGCTCGTCGTTGCTCAGCGCGTACTCGAGGCAGGCCGGGCGGATCGGGCACAGCCCGCAGATCCGCTTCGCCTCCCGCACCGAGCTGCCGGGCTCGGGGAAGAAGAACTCCGCCCCGGTCTGCGCGCACAACGCCTCCTGCTGCCAGGCGAGTTCGGGCGAGGTGATGGTGTCGATGTGCATGTCCGGAAGCGTCCCGGACGGCACAAAACGTTCGATCAACGCGGGATCAACACCGCGTTCACGGGCCTCCGGCCGGCCTCGATGGTCGCCTGCCGCACGGGCCGGCGCACGGCGGCGCGCGGGAACGAGTGAAACGCGTCCGGCGGCCCGGCGCTCCGGCGGCGGTTGTCAGCGGGCGGTGCGAGACTCGGCAGAGCAGACGACGGGACCCCGCGCGAGGAGGGCGACGATGCTCACCACCCGTTTTGTCACCGGTGCTCCGAACTGGATCGATCTCGGCACCCCCGACATCGACGGCGCCGCCGCCTTCTACGGCGGTCTGTTCGGCTGGGATTTCCGGCCGGGCGGGCCCGAGGTCGGCGGATACGGCCTCTTCCAGCTCGGCGGCCGGACCACCGCGGGGGGCATGCAGACCACGCCGGAGCAGGGCCCGCCCTCCTGGACGGTGTACTTCCAGGCCCCGGACGCGGATGCCACGGCGCGGGCGGCCGAGCAGGCGCACGGCGCGGTGCTGCTGCAGCCCATGGACGTGCAGGACCTGGGCCGCATGGCGATCCTCGCCGACCAGGCCGGGGTTTCCTTCGGCCTGTGGCAGCCGGGCCGGAACACGGGCCTGGAGGTCGTCCAGGAGCCCGGCTCGCTGTGCTGGATCGAGCTGTACACGGCGGACGTCCCGGCCGCGGCCGCCTTCTACCACTCGGTGCTCGGTTTGGAGACGGCCGGCGTCGACTTCCCCGGCGGCACGTACACGACGTTCAACCCGGCCGGGGAGGGCGAGGACGCCATGTTCGGCGGTGTCGTACCGCTGGCCGACGACCCGGGCGAGCAGGAGGCCCACTGGCTGCCGTACTTCGAGGTCGGCGACACGGACGCCACCGTCGCCCGGGCGCAGGAGCTGGGCGGCACGGTCCGCATGCCCGCCACCGACTTCCCCGGCGTCGGCCGCGTCGCCAAGCTGTCCGACCCGTACGGCGCACGCTTCGCGGTGATCCGCAGCGAGCCGCGACCGGGCCAGGACGTCCGGCCCCTCTAGGCGGAGGCCCGCCGCACCAGTGTCGTCGGCAGGACCACGCTGGACGGCGTGCCGGGGGCGCCCTCGCGGGGGGCGGCGCGGTCGAGGTCGCGCAGGAGGAGGCGGGCCATCAGGCGGCCCATCTCCTCGATGTCCTGGCGGACCGTCGTGAGCGGCGGGTCGGTCTGTTCCGCGACGGGCCGCATGTCGTCGAAACCGATCACGGCCACGTCGTCGGGCACCCGCCGGCCGGCTTGCCGCAGGACGCGCAGGGCCCCCGAGGCGGTGAGGTCGTTGGCGGCGAACACCGCGTCGAGGTCCGGGCAGCGGTCGAGGAGTTCACGCATCGCGCGCTCCCCTCCGGCCGGGGTGAAGTCGGCCTCGGCGATCAGCCGCGGGTCGGCGTCCACCATGACGTCCCGGTAGCCGTCGAGCCGGTCCACCGCCGAGGTCTGGTCGAGCGCGCCGGTGATGTGCGCGATACGGGTGCGGCCGAGGCCGGCCAGGTGGCGGACGGCGTCGCGGGCACCGCCGCGGTTGTCGCTGTCGACGTACACCACGCCGCGCCGGTCGCCGCTCCAGCCGGGCCGCCCGCCGAACACGGTGGGGACACCGGCCCGTTGGATCAGCTGCGGCAGCGGGTCGTCGAGGTGCAGGGAGAAGACGAGGGCCCCGTCGACGTGCCCGCCGGCGAGGTACCGGCCGACCCGCGCGTGGTCGTCCCGGCCCTCGGTGAGCAGCAGCACGAGCTGGTTGTCGTGGGCCGTGAGCTCCTTGCTGATGCCGCGCAGCTGGAGCGCGAAGAACGGGTCGGAGAACACGCGCGTCTCCGGCTCGGCGACGACCACCGCGACCGCGTCGTGCCGCCGGGTCACCAGGGAGCGTGCGGCCTGGTTGGGCACGTACCCGAGTTCGTCGACGGCCTTGCGGACCCGCTCGACGAGGGTGTCCCGCACGCCGTCCCCGCCGTTGACCACGCGGGACACCGTGGCCCGCGAGACACCGGCCCTGGCGGCCACGGCCTCCAGGGTGGGACGCGGCGCTGCGTCGGTCACTTCGGGGCTCCTCACCTGCGGCTGCGGATCAGGATAGCCCCGGGGCCGGTCAGGGGTGAGAGCGCTCTCGCGCCCGCCTCGGAGGGCGGCCCGGCTCATGCGCCCGTCAGTGCTCGTGTCCCTCCCGCCGCCCCTCCTGCCGCTCCGCGCGCTGACCGTGCTGCCCGTGCTCGTGCGGGTCGTAGCCGGGGATGGTGCCGTCCGGTTTCTTCACCAGGAACAGCCCCACCATGCCCATGTCGGAGTGGCTCTGCACGTGGCAGTGGTACATCCAGGCGCCGGCGCCGACCCCCTCCCCCGCGATCACCTGGAAGCCGAACGAGTCGGCCGGGCCGGTGATCTTGTTGTCGATGACCTGGCTGGGGTCGTCGGGGCCGGTCAGCATGCCGGTGCGGTTGTCCGCCCAGCGGTGACCGTGCATGTGGAACGTGTGGTAGAACTCGCCGTGCGTGATCACGACGAACTCGACCCGGTCCCCCACCGTGGCCTCGAAGTCCGGCCCGGAGTGCGGCGCCTTGTTGTTGATGAGCATGTCGTTGAAGACGACCGTGTGCGTCCGGTCCGGCAGGACGTCGCCCTTGCGGCGCACGATGACCGCCCCGAACAGGCCCTTCTGCAGCCCCTGGGTGCCGTGGTCCGTGCCGACGACGTGATCGTGGTAGTGCCAGTAGCCCGCGCTGCCCGCCCGCCAGGTGCCGTCCTTGCGGCGGCCGGGGGCGTGCGTGCGCCACGTGTAGGTGCGGGTGCCGCCGGGCTCGACGTGGCTGCGGTTCAGTTTCGTGCCGTCGCTGGTGATCTCGTAGTCCAGGCCGTGCACGTGCAGGCTCACCGCCACGTCCATGGTGTTCTCGAACTCGACGTGCAGGGTGTCGCCTTCGTTGAGTTCGATCAGCGGACCGGGGACGGTGGCCTTGCCCTTCTCCAGGCCGTAGCCCATCTGACCGTCCGCCAGCTTCTCGGCGTACATCCGGATGCGCTTCACCTCACCTCCGGCGGGTGCCGTCTTCGCCGGTCCGTCGGCGCTGATGGCCTCCGGCGCCACGGACAACGATGTCGCGACGGCCGCGCCGCCCAGCAGGACCCGCCGGTTGAAGCTGCGTCTGTCCATGCGGAACTCCCCACCCTGGTAAGGCTTTTACGGAGACGTACCTGTGATGAACCTGTGAGACGGTACCGGCCGTACTCCCGTTTATCCACACCCAAGACAAAGTTGGTGTCATCCCGGTCATAGGTATTGGCGAGCCATGCAAAGGGGTTTAGCTTCCTTGGCGGTGTTGCTGTGACCGAGGAGGTGCCCATGCACTTACGAGGGTTGAGCAAGGGAAGACGTGTCTGGGCGGCCTCCGTGGCCGCCGGAGTCGTGACCGCCGGACTCCTGTCCGGGCCCGCCGCGAGCGCGCGTCCGTATCCGGAGCCGCCGCTGACAACGATGTCGATCAAGTCGCCGCCGGGTGGCGCCAACGTACGGGTGCTGATCTTCCACGGTTCCGCGGCCGGCGAGGAGTCGCCGGTGGTGAACGCCGGGATCGAGGCCATCGAGGACATCGGGCTGTCGGGTCCCGCGAACCGCCGCTTCAAGGTCCAGGCGACCGGTGACGCCTCGGTGTTCACCGACGAGGCGCGGCTCGGCCGTTTCAACGCGGTCGTGTTCCTGACCGGCGGGGGCGACGTCCTCGACCCGGAGCAGGAGGCGGGCCTGGAGGCCTACATGGAGGCCGGCGGCGGGTTCGTCGGCGTTCATGACGCGGCGCGGGCGGAGCCGTACTCGGACTGGTTCACCGGGCTGGTGGGGGCCCGCCCGGCCGCGTCGAGCCCGGCGGCCGTGCAGCGGGCGACGGTGGAGGTCGGCGACCGCCGGCACCCGGCCACCAAGGACCTGCCGGTGCAGTGGAAACGCCCGGACAAGTGGCTGAACTGGGTGAAGAACCCCTCGGGTGAGGTCCACACGGTGGCCCGGGTGCGGGAGTCGACCTACCAGCCGGGCACGGGAGCCAACGGCTGGGACCACCCGGTCAGCTGGTGCCGGGACTACGACGGCGGCCGCTCCTTCTACACGGGCATGGGCGGCACGGTGTCGTCGTACGACGAGACCGACTTCCGGGCCCACTTGCGCGGCGCGCTGATGTGGACGACCCGGCTGGAGCAGGCGGACTGCAAGGCGACCATCAACGCCCACTACGCGGCCGAGCGGCTGACCAAGCCCAACCAGCCGGGGCAGAACGACCAGATCGGCGAGCCGCACGGGCTGGTGACCGCTCCCGACGGCCGGGTCTTCTACATCGGCCGGGGCGGTGCCGACTCCTCGCAGCCGGTGATCATCGACTGGAACAACCCCGACATCGGCAAGGGCAAGGGCGAGATCCACGTCTACGACCCGAGGACCAAGCAGGTCACCCTGGCCGGCGCGCTGACCGTCTTCGGCAACAAGGGCGGCGGCGACGAGCTGGTCAAGGTCGAGGAGGGGCTGCTCGGCATCGAGCTGGACCCGAGGTTCGCGCAGAACGGGTGGGTGTACCTGCACTACACGCCGCACTCGGAGATCAACCGCGAGACGCGGATGGCCGAGCGGCGGGTCTCCCGGTTCACGCTCGACCAGGCCACGAACAAGCTGGACCTCGCCAGCGAGAAGGTGCTGTTGAAGTGGCCGGTGCAGATCCACAGTTGCTGCCACTCGGGCGGCGGAATGGCCTGGGACTCCAAGGGCAACCTGTACATCGCCACCGGTGACAACAACTCCAGCGGCTTCAGCGCCGGTTACTCGGGCAACAACCCGCAGCCGAACTACAAGGGCGTCTCCTTCGCGGACGCGCGCCGCACGGCCGGCAACACCAACAACCTCAACGGCAAGATCCTGCGCATCCACCCGGAGCCGGACGGCACGTACACGCTGCCCGAGGGCAACCTCTTCACCGGGAAGGAGACCGACGAGGGCGGCGGCAAGACGCGCGGCGAGATCTATGTGATGGGCGTGCGCAACCCGGCGCGCATCTTCGTCGACAAGTCGACCGACGTGCTCTACGCGGGCTGGGTCGGACCGGACGCGAGCGCGCCCTCGACGACCTGGGGTCCGGCCAAGTACGACACGTTCGCCGCCATCACCAAGGCGGGCAACCGGGGCTGGCCGTACTGCATGGGCAACAAGCAGCCCTACCGCGACCGCAATCTCCCGGACCCGTCCAAGCCGCTGGGCTGGTACGACTGCGACCGGCCGAAGAACGAGTCGCCGAACAACGACGGCCTGGTCAACCTGCCGCCGGTGACCGGCAACAACATCTGGTACTCGCCGCAGGGCGGTGCGCCGGACTACCCGCGGGACGCGAACGGTGTCCCGTCGTACAAGCCGGAGGAGGCCACGTACAGGCTGCCCTGGCTGAAGGGCGGTGGCCAGGCGGCCATGAACGGGCCGGTGTACCGGTCCGACGCGGTCGCGGCCGACAGCACCGTCAAGTGGCCGGCCTACTGGGACGGCAAGTGGTTCGTCGGCGACTTCTACGACGCCGACCAGCCGCGCAACGCGGTGCTCATGGACCCGAAGACGCAAGGAGACGGCGGACTGCCGGTGCACTCGGAGTCGCTGAAGAGGATCGTGCCGATCGGCAACGACGGCATCAAGAACCTCATGGACTGGAAGTTCGGTCCGGACGGCGCGCTGTACGTCCTCGACTACGGGCGCGGCTTCTTCACCTCCGACTCCAAGTCCGCCCTGTGGCGGGTCGTCTACAAGGGCGGCGGGCCGACCCCGGCCGCCGGTCAGCTGGCGAGGGGGACCGAGTGATCCGGCAGCGAAGAATCTGGGCCGCCCTGCTGGCCGCCCTGCTCGTGATGCTCGGCGTGCAGGCGATGCCCGCGGCCGGGCAGGCACAGGCGCCGGCCGCCGAACAGGTGCTCACCTGGACGGCCGGCAACGACATCGACAAGTACCTGTCGGCGCCGAAGACGGCCGTCGCCGGTCAGGCCACGATCGTCTTCGAGAACAGCACGGCCACCGGCAACACCACGGGCATGCCGCACACGCTGACGTTCGTGACCAGCGACCCCGAGTTCAACAGCGACGTGCAGCTGAACATCCTGGCCAACCCGAACGACGCCCAGGGCGGCAAGCACACCGCCCAGGTCACGCTCACGCCGGGCCGGTACTTCTACCACTGCACGATCCCCGGCCACGGCCAGATGCAGGGCATCCTCACGGTGACCGAGGGCACGGGCGAGGACACCACCGCGCCGGAGGCGTCGGCGCACGTCAGCGGCACGCAGAACACGCAGGGCCAGTACGTCGGCTCGGCGAGCGTGGCGCTGCACGCCACCGACGAGGGCGGCTCCGGCGTGGACCGGATCGAGTACGCGCTCGGCGACGCGGGCGCCTGGCAGCCGTACACCACGCCGGTCGTGGTCGACCAGGTCGGTGACCACACAGTCCGCTACCGGGCGTTCGACAAGGCGGGCAACGTCTCCGCCGAGAAGAGCGCCGCGTTCACGGTCGTGGCACCGCAGTCGGACGACACGACCGCGCCGGAGACCTCGGCGACGGTGACCGGCGAGCGGAACGCGGACGGGGCGTACATCGACATGGCGACGGTCACCGTCTCCGCGTCCGACACCGGCTCCGGGGTGAACACGATCGAGTACGCGATCGGTTCCGGCGCCTGGCAGCCGTACACCGCGCCCGTGATGGTCCACCAGGTGGGCGCGCACACCGTCCGCTACCGGGCCACCGACAAGGCGGACAACGTGGCGGCGGAGAAGAACGTGCGGTTCACGGTCGTCGCGGCACCGCCGCAGGACACGACCCCGCCGGTGACGGGCGTGACCGTGGAGGGCACGAGGAACTCCGACGGGGCGTACGTCAACAGCGCCCGGGTGACCGTCACGGCGACCGACGCGCATGGTTCGGGCGTCGAGCGGATCGAGTACTCGCTCGACGGCGGGCCGTACCTGGCCTACTCGGCGCCGGTGGTGGTCGACCGGGCCGGTGCGCACACCGTGGCCTACCGGGCGACCGACGAGGCCGGCAACACCTCGGCGGCCCGCACGGTGACCTTCACGGTCGTCTCCGGCGGGGTGCCGGCGCCCGACTGCCCGGAGTACGACGAGCGGCTGACGGTGTTCGTCGGCACGGTCGACTCGGGGGTGCGCAACCGGGTCACCGACAACCGGTGCCGGATCGGCGAGCTGATCGAGGACGAGAAGGAGTGGACGTCCCACGCGCTGTTCCTCAAGCACGTCACGTCCGTCCTGGACGCGCTGCTGAAGGAAGGCGTGATCGACCAGCGCGAGTACAACGCGATCCGCAAGGCGGCCCGCCAGTCGGGCGTCGGCAAGCCGGGGCAGACCGAGGGCTACCGGGCGATCTTCGACGGCAGCGCGGAGTCCCTGGCCGAGTGGCAGCATGTGGGCGGCGGTTCGTTCGGGCTGAACCCGGACGGCACGATCACCTCCAGCACCGCCACGCCGGGCATGGGCATGCTGTGGTTCCCGCAGCGCAAGTACGGCGACTTCTCGCTGAAGCTCCAGTGGCGTGACGACGCGCCCGGCACCGGCAACGCCAACTCGGGTGTCTTCGTCCGCTTCCCCTGGGTCCACGACCACCCGGAGGAGCCGCGCCCGGAGTGGGTCGCCATCAAGTACGGGCACGAGGTGCAGGTGCTCGACCGGCCCGACGGCGACATGTACAAGACGGGCTCGGTCTACGGCTTCGACCGCGTGGGCCTGGCCGGTGCCGGGGTGACGCAGAAGGGCACCTGGAACGACTACGAGATCCGGGTGGAGGGCCAGCACTACTCGGTGTTCCGCAACGGCGTGCTGATCAACGAGTTCGACAACACCGGCGGCCAGGAGTTCAGCCCGCCCCGCGCGGACGACCCGGGCACGGACGGGCGGCGGTTCGCCTCCGGCTACATCGGGCTCCAGGTGCACGGCACGACGGACGTGGTCTCGTTCCGCGACATCCGGATCAAGGAGTTGTAGGAGGCGCCTGTTTGCGGGCCCTGCTCGGCTGTACCCGTCTGGGTTCCCCCGGCATCTTCGGATACTCGGGCGGGTACGGCAGGTCGCCAAGACCGTGGTCGTGTTCGTCGCGGCGGGCGAGGTCGAGCAGGGCTTCCAGGGAGTAGCGGTGGTCGTCCATGTCCGCGTGCACGTCGCCGAGTTCGGCGAAGCGCGCGGGCATCGTCGCGAGGTCGAAGTCCCGCGGGTGCGCGACGCCGACCTCGTCCCAGCGCAGGGGCGCGGAGACGGGGGCGTGCGGGCGGGGCCGTACGGAGTAGGCGGAGGCGATCGTGCGGTCGCGGGCCGTCTGGTTGTAGTCGAGGAAGATGCGCTCGCCGCGTTCCTCCTTCCACCACTTGATGGTGACCTGCTCGGGCATCCGCCGTTCCATCTCCCGGCCGACGGCGATGGCGGCGCGCCGGACCTGGGTGAAGGTCCAGCGCGGTTCGATGGGCACGAACACGTGCAGGCCCCGGCCGCCCGAGGTCTTGGGGAAGCCGCGCAGTCCGCCGAACTCGTCGAGCACCGCCCGCAGTTCGTGGGCGGCGCGGACGGCGTCCTCGTAGTCGGTGCCGGGCTGCGGGTCGAGGTCGATGCGCAGTTCGTCCGGGCGGTCGACGTCGTCGCGGCGGACGGGCCAGGGGTGGAAGGTGAGCGTGCCGAACTGGGCGGCCCACACCACCGCTCCCACCTCGGTGGGGCACATCTCGTCGGCGCTGCGGCCGCTGGGGAAGGTGATGTGCGCGGTCGGGATCCAGTCGGGCATGTTCTTCGGCGCCCGCTTCTGGAAGAAGTTCTCGCCGCTCACGCCCTCGGGGTAGCGCTCCAGGGTGGTCGGCCGGTCGCGCAGGGCGCGCAGGATGCCGGGGCCGACGGCCAGGTAGTAGCGGGCGAGGTCCAGCTTGGTGAAACCGCGCTCGGGGAAGAACACCTTGTCCGGGCTGGACAGCCGTACGGTCCGGCCGCCCGCCTCCAGTTCCACCGCGTCACCCATGCTCGCCACGGTAGGCGCAGGTCCCGGGCCTCGCACGCGGAGCGTTCCGGCGTCACGCGGTCCGCAGGCGGGTGGCCAGCAGCGTGACGTCGTCCTCGGTGGTGCCGTGCACGAGCCGCGCGACGAGGGCGTCGACGACGCTCTCCACCGGGCCTTCGAGATCGAGGCTCAGATGGGTCAGGCGCCGCAGCGAGGAGTCGATGTCCATCCGGCGGTCCTCGATCAGGCCGTCGGTGTACATGAGGAGCACGGATCCGGGGCGCAGGGGCAGGGTGAGCGCCTCGTAGCCGCCGAGGTCGGTTCCCAGGGGCGGGCCGGTCGGCACGGGCAGGAGGTCGGCGGGGGCGTCGCGGTGCAGCAGGACGGGCGGCGGGTGTCCCGCGCTCGCGAAAGTGCACCTGCCGTCGCGGGGGTCGACGAGGGCGAGCAGACAGGTGGCCACGCGATCCAGGCCGATGCTCGCCAGCCGGTGGTCGGCCTCCTGCAGGATCCGGTCGACGGGGGCGCCGGTGACGGCGATGCTGCGCAGCAGTGAGCGGTACTGGCTCATGGCGACGGCCGCCGTGAAGCCGTGCCCCATCACGTCGCCCATCACCTGCAGGGTGCGGCCCGACGGCAGGGCCATCGAGTCGAACCAGTCCCCGCCGACGAGGGCGCGCTGCCCCGCCGGGAGGTACCGGGAAGCCGTCTCGACGTCCGGGTGCGGGGTGCCCGGCTCGGACATCAGGGCCCGTTGCAGCTCCAGTGCCATGGTGTGTTCGAGGGTGTACTGCCGGGCGTTGTCGATGGAGACGGCGGCACGGGCGGCGAGTTCCTGGGCCACGACGACGTCCTCGTCGGTGAAGGGGCCCGAGTCGCCGGCCCGGCACAGGTAGACGACGCCGATCGAGTGCTCCCGCGTCGGCAGCGGGACCATGAGGATGGAGTGGATGCCCAGTTCGCGGAAGACGTCCAGGTTGAACGACGTGCGGACCATCTTCATCAGGACGTCGTCGGAGGCCAGGTTCGCCAGCCAGGGGCGGCCCGTGTCCAGGCAGCCGCGGGGTGGCGCGTCGCGCGGGATGTCGAAGTAGTAGCCGGCCTTGGCGATGAGGCCGACGCGGCCGAGGACGTCCGGGCCGCCCGCCGAGGCGATGACGCGCAGCCTCAGGACGCCGGGGGCCGGTGGCGGCACGTCGTCGACGGCTCCCTCGGTGTCCAGCGTCCACACCGACGCCCGGTCCGCCAGGCTCGGCACGACGAACTCGGCGAGTTCGGCGCAGGTCTTCTCGACGCAGAGGGTCGTGCCGACCCGCATCGCGGCGGTGTCCAGCAGGGCGAGGCGCTGGTGGGCCCGCTCCAGGTCGTCCATGTACTGGCGCAGTCCGCTGACCTCCACGGCGATGCCGCACAGGCCGAGCACGCGGCCGTGGTGCTCCAGCCGGTGGTAGACCGCGCTCCACTGGCGCTCCCGGAACGGCGACGGGGCGCGGGTGGTGCCGGTGACGGACAGCGCCCTTGGGCGGCCGTCGCCGAGGACCATGCGCAGGACGTCCTCCGAGCGGTGGACGCCCGGCAGCACCTCGGCCATGGTCCGGCCGTGGAACGCGTCGGAGGGCACACCGCCCATGCGGGCCATGGCGGCGTTGACGTACCGGAAGCGCAGCCGCTCGTCCAGGATGGCCACGGCGGCCGGGGTGCCGTCGAGGACGTTGCGGAGGATCTTGTACTCGTGTGCCTGCTCGACGGCCTCGGCGGGCGCTTCGGCGAGCAGGGACAGCAGCGCGTCGTCGGCACCGGAGAAGAGCGTTGTCAGCGGAAGCTGGTCGAAGCCCACGCGGATCCTCCTCGTCCGCACCCCTGGTCGGAGCACGCCACGCGTTCCAGTGTGTCGCCGATGGCAGTCCTCCGCATCCGCGGGTGATCCCGTGCTGACCTGCGGCTTTCGGCGGCGGTGCTCGACAGGCGGACGGCTGGGGCGGCTCTTAGAGTCGAGGCATGGATCTGCCCGTGATGCCTCCCGTGCTGCCGATGCTCGCCAAGTCCGTGGCGGCGATCCCTGCGGGCATGCAGTACGAGGCCAAGTGGGACGGCTTCCGCGCGATCGTGTTCCGCGACGGGGACGAGGTCGAGCTCGGCAGTCGTACCGGGAAGCCGTTGACCAGGTACTTTCCCGAGCTGGTGACGGCCGTGCGGGAGCGGTTGCCCGAGCGGTGCGTGGTGGACGGGGAGATCGTGATCGCGCGGGAGGGGCGGCTGGACTTCGACGCGCTGACGGAGCGGATCCACCCGGCGGACTCGCGGGTGCGGACGCTGGCCGAGCGGACACCGGCCTCACTGGTCGCCTTCGACCTGCTGGCGCTCGGGGACGAGTCGCTGATGGACGCCCCGCTGACCGGCCGGCGGGAGCGGCTGGCCGGGGAGCTGTCCGGGGTGCGGGCGCCGGTGCACCTGGCGCCGGCGACCACGGACATCGGGGTGGCGCGGCAGTGGTTCGAGGAGTACGAGGGGGCGGGTCTGGACGGTGTCATCGCCAAGCCGCTGACCGTGCGCTACCGCCCGGACGAGCGGGCCATGTTCAAGATCAAGCACGAGCGGACGGCGGACGTCGTCGTCGCCGGGTACCGGCTGCACAAGAGCGGCCCGGTCGTGGGCTCGCTGCTGCTGGGCCTGTACGACGAGCGGGGCGCGCTGCAGCACGTGGGCGTGTCGGCCGCCTTCCCGATGAAGCGGCGCGCCGAGCTGGTGGCGGAGCTGGAGCCGCTGCGCATGGACGACGTGGCCGGGCACCCGTGGGCCGCCTGGTCCGACGAGGCCGCGCACGAGAAGGCCCGGCTGCCCGGGGCGCCGAGCCGCTGGTCGGGCCGGAAGGACCTGTCGTGGGTGCCGCTCAGGCCGGAGCGGGTGGCCGAGGTGGCGTACGACCACATGGAGAACGGGCAGCGCTTCCGGCACACCGCCCGTTTCCGCCGCTGGCGCCCCGACCGGACCCCCGAGAGCTGCACGTACGCGCAGTTGCAGGAGCCGGTCCGCTACGACCTGGCGGAGATCCTCGGCCGTTGAGGGCCGGGGCCGCTCAGGGCTGCATCAGGACCTTGACCGCGCCGTCCTGCTTGCGCTGGAACATCTCGTACGCGTGCGGCGCCTCGGACAGCGGCACCCGGTGGGTGGCGAAGTCGTCCACGCCGAGCGGGTCCTCGTCGGTCAGGTACGGGATGATGTCGTCGCTCCAGCGCCGGACGTTGGCCTGGCCCATGCGCATCTGGATCTGCTTGTCGAACAGGGTGAGCATGGGCATCGGGTCGGCCATGCCGCCGTAGACGCCGGAGAGCGAGATGGTGCCGCCGCGGCGCACCAGGTCGATGGCGGTGTAGAGGGCGGCGAGGCGGTCGATGCTGAAGCGTTCGGCGAGGGGGCCGCTCAGCTTGCGGGGCATGATCGCCGTGGCCTGCTGGGCGAGCTTGGCGGCCGCGCTGCCGTGGGCCTCGGTGCCGACGGCGTCGATCACGGCGTCGGGGCCGCGTCCGTCGGTCTCGTCGCGGATGGCGGCGACGAGTTCCTTCTCGTCGTCGAAGGACCTGAGGTCGTACGTCTCCACGCCGCGCGCGCGGGCCCGGCTCAGCCGCTCGGGCACCAGGTCGACGCCGAAGACCCGGCCGGCGCCGCGCACCTGGGCGATGCGGCAGGCCATGTCGCCGATGGGGCCGAGGCCGAGCACGGCGATGCTGCCGCCCTGCGGGATGTCGGCGTAGGCGACCGCCTGCCAGGCGGTGGGCAGCACGTCGGAGAGGTAGACGAAGCGGTCGTCGGGCGGTCCCTCGGGGACCTTGATCGGTCCGTACTGCGCCTGCGGGACGCGCAGGTACTCGGCCTGGGCGCCCGGCACCGCGCCGTACAGGCGGGTGTAGCCGAACAGGGCGGCGCCCATGCCCTCGCCGTGGACCTGGGTGGTCTCGCACTGGGTGGGCAGGCCGGTGAGGCACATCCAGCAGTTGCCGCAGGCGATCTGGAAGGGCACCACGACCCGGTCCCCCGCCTGGAGGTCCGGGACGCCGGCGCCGACCTCCTCGACGATGCCCATGGGTTCATGGCCCAGGATGTCGCCCGGGGTCATGAACGGGGTGAGCACCTCGTACAGGTGCAGGTCGGATCCGCACAGCCCGCTGGAGGTGATGCGGATGATCGCGTCCGTCGGTTCCTGGATCTGCGGATCGGGCACGTCCTCCACGCGCACATCCCGTTTGCCCTGCCAGGTCACTGCCCTCATCGCCTCGCGCTCCCTCCGTCAGCGTGCGCGTCGGTCGGTCGGCGACGCCCGGGTACCCGGGCGTCCCGCGCTGAACCTTGGGCCGATCGACGGACACCGCGCGGACACCGCCCCGCCGGCCACGACCGGGTATGGCCATCGATGGTCAGATAAGCGCACAATCAAGACAAATCGATGACAGGGGCGCGGTGGCGACGGTGGGCATGGGACGAGGGGCGCGCGGACGGCGCGCCGCGACGACGGCGGCGCTGCTGGCCGCCACGGTGACGGCGGCCCTGGCCGCGGGCTGCACGAACGGGGGCGGCACCACCGACGACGGGCGCGGATCGGCCCAGGAGTCGGAGCAGCAGACCTCCCCCTCGGCGACCGGCCGTTCCGTCCTCGCCGTCAAGATCGACAACGCTCGCGCGGCCCGGCCCCACACGGGCGTCGACGCCGCGGACGTCGTGTACGTGGAGCAGGTCGAGGGCGGGCTGAGCCGGCTGATGGCGGTGTACGCGACCCGGGTGCCGGAGACCGTCGGCCCGGTGCGCAGCGCACGCGAGTCGGACCTCGAACTGCTGCGCCAGTTCGACCGGCCCACGCTCGCCTTCTCCGGCGCGCAGAAGAAGCTGCTGCCCCTCATCGACAAGGCGCCGCTGGAGGCGGAGACCCCGGGCAGCTCCCCCGACGCCTTCTTCCGCGGCTCCGGCCGGCCCGCCCCCTACAACCTCTTCCTGCGGGCCGAGCGGCTCGTGCCCGAGGCCCCGGGCCAGGCGGCCCTGACCACCGGTTTCCGCTACGGCTCCGCTCCGGCGGGCGGCACGGCGACGGCCTCGCAGACGGTGCGCTACCCGGCGGCCCGTTTCACCTTCACCTGGTCGGACGCCCGCGACCGCTGGCTGGTCGGCATGGACGGCGCGCCCGCCACGACCGCCGACGGCAAGCGGATGGCGGCCGCCACCGTCGTCGTGCAGTACGTGAAGGTGCGCGAGTCCGCCTTCCGCGACTTCCTCGGCAACAACACGCCGTACACCGAGACGGTCGGCTCCGGGAAGGCGAAGGTGCTGCGCGACGGGCGGGCCTACGACGTGAACTGGAAACGCGGGGACGCCGCCGACGGCACGGCGTTCACCACCGGCGACGGCACGCCGGTGAACTTCGCGAAGGGCCAGGTGTGGGTGGTGTACGCCAAGGCGTCCTGACCCCTGCGCACGGGCCGCGCGGGTCAGCCGGGCGCCACCAGGGGCTCCTCTGGGTTGCGCAGTCCCTCGGCCGCGTCCGCCACCCGCCGGATGAGGTCGAAGAACACCGTCCGCTCCTCGGCGGTCAGCGGGGCGAGGAAGACCTGGTTCATGCGGGCGGTGCGCACGGTCAGCTTGCGGTGCGTGCGCACGCCCTCGTCGGTGAGGCGCAGCAGGAAGCGGCGGCCGTCCTGCGGGTCGCGGACCTTGTCGAGCAGTCCGCGCCGGCCGAGCCGGCTGATCACCTCGGCGATCGTGGACCGGTCGAGTCCCACCCGCTCCCCCACCGTGCGCTGGTCCAGACCCGGCTCGGCGACGAGCGTGTTGAGGACCGCGAACTGCGGCGAGGTGATCTCCTCGGAGACCATCGTGTTCCACAGCAGGTAGTGCGCCTGCTGGAGCCGCCGGGCCAGGTGCCCGGGGTGGGTGGTGAGGTCCGCCGCCGCCATGTGCACCCCTCGCTCGTCTTGCCGGTCGTATTCGTCGGTGCACTGAACGATACCCGGCCACGGCAGGGCTGTCTGCCGTCCATGGAAGCGATCGAGGGCGTATACGGCGAGGTCTTGACGCCCCGCCGACCCGATGGCAGCGTGAGGGGAGCTTCGCGGAAATAATCAGTGCCCTGATTAATTCGGTCGGGTCGCTCGGAAGAGATGGGGCTTCTCGGATGGACAAGGTGGTCGCCACAGCCCTGGAGGCGGTGGCCGACGTGCCGGACGGCGCGTCGCTCGCGGTGGGCGGTTTCGGGCTGAGCGGTGTGCCGAACGTGCTGATCCAGGCGCTCCACGAGCGCGGGGTCGCCGGGCTGTCGGTGGTCTCCAACAACTGCGGGGCGATGGAGTCCGGCCTCGCGGTCCTCCTCGCCGCCGGCCGGATCGCCCGGGTGACCGGCTCCTACATCGGCGCCAACAAGGAGTTCGCCCGCCAGTACCTGGCCGGCGAGCTGGAGGTCGAGCTGATCCCGCAGGGCACGCTCGCCGAGCGGCTGCGGGCGGGCGGCGCCGGGATCCCCGCCTTCTACACCCCGGCCGGGGGGGGCACCCAGGTCGCCGAGGGCGGGCTGCCGTGGCGCTACGACGGCGAGGGCGGGGTCGCGCTGGCCTCGCCGCCGAAGGAGGTCCGGGAGTTCGACGGCACCGAGTACGTGCTGGAGCGGGCCATCCGCACCGACTTCGCCCTGGTCCGCGCGGCCCGCGGCGACCGGCACGGGAACCTGGTGTTCAACAAGTCCTCCCGCAACTTCAACCCGCTGGCCGCGATGGCCGGCCGGGTCACGATCGCCGAGGTCGAGGAGCTGGTGGAGCCGGGCGAGATCGACCCGGACGCGGTGCACCTGCCGGGCATCTTCGTGCAGCGGGTGCTCGCGCTGACTCCGGAGCAGGCGGCGGACAAGAAGATCGAGCAGCGGACGGTGAGGTCCTGATGGCCTGGACGCGCGAGGAGATGGCCGCGCGGGCGGCGCGGGAGCTGAGGGACGGGCAGTACGTCAACCTCGGCATCGGCCTGCCCACGCTCATCCCGAACTACCTCCCCGAGGGCGTCGAGGTCGTCCTCGAATCCGAGAACGGCATCCTCGGCACCGGCCCCTACCCCACCGAGGACACCGTCGACCCGGACCTGATCAACGCCGGGAAGGAGACGGTGACGGTCCTGCCGGGCGCGTCCTTCTTCGACTCGGCGCTGTCGTTCTCGATGATCCGCGGCGGGCACATCGACGTCGCCGTGCTGGGCGCGATGCAGGTTTCGGAGAAGGGCGACCTGGCCAACTGGGCCATCCCCGGCAAGCTGATCACCGGCATCGGCGGGGCCATGGACCTGGTGCACGGCGCCCGCACGGTCGTCGTCGTCATGACGCACACCGCCAAGGACGGCTCGCCGAAGATCCTCACCGAGTGCGCCCTGCCGCTCACCGGCAAGGGCTGCGTGAACCGGATCATCACCGACCTCGGCGTCCTCGACGTCACCGACGACGGGCTCGTGCTGGTGGAGACCGCCCCGGGCGTGACGGCCGACGAGATCGCGGCCAGGACCGACGCCCGGCTGACCGTGCCGGAGGGCGTGCGGTGAAGGACGTCTACATCGTCGACGCGGTCCGCACGCCGATCGGCCGCTACAACGGCGGTCTCGCGAGCGTGCGCCCGGACGACCTGGCCGCGCACGCGATCCGTGAACTCCTCGCCCGGACGCCGGAGCTGGACCCGGCCCGGATCGAGGACGTGTACTTCGGCAACGCCAACGGCGCCGGCGAGGAGAACCGCAACGTCGGCCGCATGGCCGCCCTGCTCGCCGGGCTGCCCACGTCCGTGCCGGGTGTGACCGTCAACCGGCTGTGCGCCTCCGGCCTGGAGGCCGTGATCCAGGCGGCCCGGGCCATCGCGCTCGGCGACGCGTCCATCGCGCTGGCCGGGGGCGTCGAGTCCATGACCCGCGCGCCGTACGTGCTGCCGAAGAACGACAAGCCCTTCCCGGCCGGGCACACCGAGCTGTACTCGACGACGCTCGGCTGGCGGATGGTCAACCCGCGGATGGAACCGCAGTGGACGATCCCGCTGGGCGAGTCGGCCGAACTCATCGCGGACAAGCACAAGATCGGCCGGGAACAGCAGGACGAGTTCGCGCTGGCCTCCCATGAGAAGGCCGCACAGGCGCAGCGGGCCGGGTTCTTCGACGCCGAGTCGGCGCCGGTGGAGATTCCGCAGCGCCAGGGTGACCCGGTGGTGTTCGCCGCCGACGAGTGCGTCCGTCCGGACGCCTCCCTGGCGGCGATGGCCAGGCTGAAGCCGTCCTTCCGTCCGGAGGGCGGGACGGTGACGGCGGGCAACGCGTCGCCGCTCAACGACGGTGCGGCGGCGCTGCTCCTCGTCGACGAGGAGGGTCTGAGGGCCACGGGGCGCGAGCCGCTGGCCCGGGTGTCGGCCACCGGCGTCTCCGCGACCGACCCGCACTACTTCGGGCTGGCGCCCGTGGAGGCGGTCAACCGGGCGCTGGCCAAGGCCGGCAAGGGCTTCGACGACCTGTCCGTGCTGGAGCTGAACGAGGCGTTCGCGGCGCAGGTGCTGGGGTGTGTGGCCGAGTGGCCCGAGTTCGATCCGGCGATCCTCAATCCGCAGGGTGGCGCCATCGCTCTCGGGCATCCGCTGGGCGCGTCGGGGGCTCGGCTCGCCGGGACGGTTGCCCATCAGCTCGCCCGGCGTGGCGGCGGGGTGGGTGTGGCCACGCTCTGTATCGGGGTGGGCCAGGGTCTTGCGCTCGTTCTGGAACGCTGAGCAATGCGCGCGGCTGCGGGCCGTCCGTGGCCGGTCGCGCCCGCGCGGCGGAGCCGCACATCGACACAGCCCCGCGCCCCTGAAGGGGCGCGCTTCCCCTCACGAATTCCAGGAATCCCCATGACTCTCACCCAGCACGACATCGACCAGGAGATCGCGGCCGAGCACGCCGCCTACGAGAAGCGGCTCGCCGACGGCGGGCCCGTCGAGCACCACCCGCGCCGGGACTACGCGCCGTACCGCTCCTCGGTGCTCCGCCACCCGAAGCAGCCACCGGTCACCATCGACGTCAGCAAGGACCCGGAGCTGGTGGAGCTGGCCGGGCCGGCCTTCGGGGAGCGGGACATCACCGAGATCGACAACGACCTCACCCGGCAGCATCACGGCGAGCCGATCGGCGAGCGCATCACCGTCTCCGGGCGGCTGCTGGACCGCGACGGCCGCCCGGTGCGGGGCCAGCTCGTGGAGATCTGGCAGGCCAACTCGGCGGGCCGCTACGCCCACCAGCGCGAGCAGCACGACGCCCCGCTGGACCCGAACTTCACGGGCGTGGGCCGCACCCTCACCGACGACGAGGGCCGCTACCACTTCACCACCATCCAGCCGGGCCCGTACCCGTGGCGCCAGCACCTCAACGCCTGGCGGCCGGCGCACATCCACTTCTCGCTCTTCGGCACGGCGTTCACCCAGCGCCTCGTCACCCAGATGTACTTCCCGAGCGACCCGCTGTTCCCCTACGACCCGATCATCCAGTCGGTGACGGACGACGCGGCCCGGCAGCGACTGGTCGCGACGTACGACCACAGCCTGTCGGTGCCGGAGTTCTCCATGGGCTACCACTGGGACATCGTGCTGGACGGCCCGCGGGCCACCTGGATCGAAGAAGGGCGCTGACCTGCCATGACGAGGATCGACACCAACCGTCCCGAGAGCGTGCTGCCCACCCCTTCGCACACCGTCGGCCCGTTCTACGGCCACGCCCTGCCGTTCCGCGGCGGCGAGGACATCGCACCCGCCGGGCACCCGGACACGGTCACCGTGCACGGCTACGTCACCGACGGCGAGGGCAAGCCGCTGCCCGACGCCCTGATCGAGCTGTGGGGCCCGGACCCGGAGGGCAACCTGCCCACCGCCGACGGCTCGATGCGGCGCGACCCGGCCTCGGGCGGGTTCCTGGGGCGCAACGGCGTGGAGTTCACCGGCTGGGGCCGCATCCAGACCGACACCGACGGGCACTGGTACGCGCGCACCCTGCGGCCGGGGGCGCGCGGGCGGAACGCGCCGTACCTCAGCGTGTGCGTCTTCGCCCGGGGGCTGCTCGTGCACCTGTACACCCGTATCTACCTGCCGGGCGAGGCGGCGGTGCTCGCCGCCGACCCGCTGCTGTCCCGGCTGGAGGACGGGCGCCGCGACACGCTGATCGCCGCGGAGGAGGCGAGCGGCACGTACCGTTTCGACATCCGCCTTCAGGGCGAAGGCGAGACGGTCTTCCTGGAGTTCCAGTGACAGCTGCGCCCGACGACACCGGTCTGCTCGGCCCCGGCTGGGCCGGCTCGGCGGCCGCGTCCGCCACGAGCGACGAGGCGTACCTGCGGGCGCTGCTCGACGCGGAGGCCGCCCTGACCCGGGCCCAGGCGGCGCTGGGGCTCGTCCCGGCCGAGGCGGCCACGGCGGTGACCGAGGCGGCCGGCTCCGGCGGCTTCGACGTACGGTCCCTGGCGGGGCGGGCCCGCGCGGGCGGCAACCCCGTCATCCCCCTGGTCGCGGACCTCACGCAGGCCGTCGGCGAGGCGTACGGCCCCTACGTCCACCGGGGCGCCACCAGCCAGGACATCATGGACACCGCGACGATGCTGGTCGCCGCCCGGACGCTGGACCTGATCCTCGCCGACCTCGGTGGCACCGCGCAGGCCCTGTCCCGCCTGGCCGCCGCGCACCGTGACACGGCGATGCCGGGGCGGACGCTCACCCAGCACGCCGTACCGACCACGTTCGGGCTGAAGGCGGCCGGATGGCGGTCGCTGGTCCTCGACGCGCGGGACCGGGTACGGGCCGTACGCGCGTCCCTGCCCGTCCAACTCGGTGGCGCGGCGGGCACATTGGCCGCCTTCGGGGCGTACGGAGCGGACGATCCGACCGCGCTGCCGGTGGCGTACGCCCGCGAACTCGGCCTGCGGGCACCCGACCTGCCCTGGCACACCCTGCGCACGCCCGTCGCCGATCTCGCCGGGTGCCTGGCCTTCACGGCGGGCGCGCTCGGCAAGGTCGCCGTGGACGTCCTCACCCTCTCGCGCACCGAGATCGCCGAGGTCGCGGAGGGCAGCGGCGGCGGCTCGTCCGCCATGCCGCACAAGGCCAACCCGGTACGGTCCACGCTCATCGCCTCCGCCGCGCGGCGGGCACCGCAGCTCGCGGCCACGCTGTACGGGTCGCTGGCCGCGGAGGACGAACGGCCGGGCGGGGCCTGGCACGCGGAGTGGGAGCCGCTGCGGGACCTGCTGCGGCTGGCCGGCGGGGCCGCCCGGGACGCCGTCGAACTGGCCGAGGGGCTGCGGGTCAGGCCCGGGGCCATGCGCGCACACCTCGATCTCACGGGCGGGGCGATCGTCTCCGAGCGGCTGTCCGCCGAACTGGCCCCGGTGCTGAGCCGGGCGGGGGCCAAGGAGCTCCTCACCCGGCTTGCCGCCGAGGGGCGCCCCCTCTCCGAGGCGCCCGAGCTGGCGGACGCCGACCTCGACCCGACCCACTACACGGGCTCCGCGGGGGCCCTCACCGACCGTGCCCTGGAGCGACGTTGACCCTGCTGAACCACCGTGCCGAAGGGCCCGATTCCGCGCCGCCCCTGCTGCTCGGCCCCTCCCTCGGCACGTCGTACGCCCTGTGGGACAAGGTGGCGCCCGAGCTGTCGATCACGCACCGGGTGGTGCGCTGGGACCTGCCGGGGCACGGCGGTTCCGCGGCCGATCTCATCGCGGCGGGTGCGACGGTGGACGACCTCGCCGCCCTGGTGCTGGCGCTCGCCGACTCGCTCGGGATCGAGCGGTTCGCGTACGCGGGCGTGTCACTGGGCGGGGCCGTGGGACTGCACCTCGCGGTGCACCATCCGCGGCGGCTGTCGTCGCTGGCTGTGATCTGCTCCTCCGCCCACTTCAACGGATCCAGGCCGTGGGAGGAGCGGGCCGCGCTGGTACGGCGGGAAGGACTGGCCGGGCTGGCGGAGAACGCGGACGCCCGCTGGTTCACGTCCGGGTTCACCGTGCCGCGGCTGGTCGACGACCACCGCCGGGCCGACCCCGACGCGTACGCCGCCTGCTGCGACGCGCTCGCCGCGTTCGATCTGCGGGACCGGCTGGCCTCGATCGCCCTGCCGACCCTGCTGGTCGCCGGCCGCGACGATCCCGCGACACCGCCCGCGCACCTGCGGGAGATCGCCGACGCGGTGCCGGGCGCGGCGCTCGTCGAGATCCCCGGCGCCTCGCACCTGGCGCCCGCGCAGTGCCCGGAGGCGGTGCTGACCGCGCTCCGCGCCCACCTGGGCGGGCCGGCCGGACGCGGGATGGAGGTGCGGCGCGAGGTCCTCGGCGATCCGCACGTCGACCGGGCCCAGGCCCGGCAGACGCCCTTCACGGCCCGCTTCCAGGACTTCATCTCGCGCTACGCCTGGGGCGAGATCTGGACCGACCCGACGCTGTCGCGCCGCGAGCGCAGCATGATCACCCTCACCGCGCTGGTCGCGCACGGCCACTACGACGAGCTGGCCATGCACGTCCGGGCGGCACGCCGCAACGGGCTCACGCCGGAGGAGATCGGCGCGGTGCTGCTGCAGACGGCGGTGTACTGCGGGGTGCCGGCGGCGAACTCGGCGTTCGCGACGGCCCAGCGGGTGCTGGCCGAGGAGGACCCGGCCGCAGGGTGACCCTGCCGGTCGTAGCCTCGACGGTGGCTCGCTCGGACGCGCGCCGCGTGCCTACGGTGGGGGCATGTCGACCATCCTGATCACCGGTGCCACCTCGGGTCTCGGCCGGTACGTGGCCTTCGAACTGGTCCGCTCGGGGCATGTCGTCCTCGTCCACGGCCGGGACGCGGACCGCGCCGAGCGGCTGGCCGAGGAGCTGCGGGCCGAGGGGGACGCCGAGGCGTTCGTCGCCGACCTGGCCTCGCTGGCGCAGGTGCGCGAGCTGGCCGGGCATGTCGCCGACGCGCATCCCGAACTCGACGTACTGGTCAACAACGCGGGGGTGGGCTTCGGGTCGCCCGGGGCGGGCCGTGAGCTGAGCGCCGACGGGCACGAGCTGCGGCTCGCCGTCAACTACCTGGCGCCGGTGGTGCTGACCCGGGCCCTGCTGCCGGTGCTGCGGGCGAACGCGCCGGCCCGGATCGTCAACGTCGGCTCGGCCGGTCAGGAACCCCTCTCCTTCGACGACCCCGAGTTCAGCCGCGGCTACGACGGCGTCTCGGCGTACTGCCGCAGCAAGTTCGCGCTCGCCGCGCACACCTTCGCGCTCGCCGAGGAGTTGGAGGGCACCGGTGTCGCGGTGAACGTGCTGCACCCGGCGACCTACATGGACACGGCCATGGTCCGCGAGGCGGATGTCACGCCGTGGAACACGGTCGCCGACGGGGCGGCGGGGGTGCTGGCCCTGGCCACGCGGGAGCCGGGCAGCGGCCGGTACTTCGACGGGACGCGTCCGGCACGGGCCCATGAGGCGGCCTACGACCCGGGTGTGCGGGCGCGGCTGGCGGCCGTGACGGAGCAGCTGGTGCGCGTCTGAGTCACCGGGGTGCGGTGGTCAGCGCGGCCCGGCGCCCGACTCCAGTTCCGCGCGGGCCCGCGCCACGAGTCCGTCCGCGCCGCACGAGACCGCCAGGTCCAGGCCGCGCCGGAGGTCGGTCACCGAGCGGGCGGCGATGCCGTACTCGATGCGGGCCGCCGCGTGCTCGTACTGGCAGGGTGAGGCCTCCAGGTAGGTGACGGCCTGGCCGGCGAGCCGGACCGCGCGCTGGCCGGTCTCCAGGGCGGCGGCGCAGCGCAGGGCCTCGCCTATGGCGGTGTCCGTGCCGAAGCGCTCGGCCTGGCGGCGGACGTCGACGGCGAGCCGGGCGGCCCGGGCCGGGTCCTCGGTGGCGAGGGCGCGGGCGAGGTCGGCCGCCCAGGGGACGAGCACCGGGTTGTGGTGGCCGCGGGCCGCCGCCGCCTTCTCGGCGGCCTCCAGTTCGTTGACGCCGTCCTTGGTGCGGCCCACGGCCAGCAGCAGCCGGCCGCGCACCGAACGCGGGTCCGGCAGCACGATGGTGGACGGGTAGGGCGGGGCGAAGCCGTGGTGTTCGGCGACGTCCCAGGCCTCCTGGACGTGGCCGCGGGCGAGGAGCGTGTCGACGAGGTTGCAGGTCGCGGACCAGTACAGGGGCAGACCGCGGCCGACGCGCTCGGCGAGGCGCAGCGACTCGCGCAGGGCCGCCTCCGCCTCCTTCAGCCGGCCCCGCCTGCGGTGTCCGAGTCCGACGTAGGCGTGGGCCAGGGCGAGGTGTCCGCCGCTCCAGCCGGCCGTCTCGTAGGCGCGCAGGGCTTCGTTGTAGAGGGCCTCGGCGCGGTCGAGGCGGTCGGTGAAGGCGTACGCGTTGGCGAGCATCAGCAGCAGCTCGATGCCCCACTCGGTGTCGGTCCAGCCGAGGCCGGGGGCCAGGCGGCCGTTGACGAGGGCACGGTCGCACAGTTCGGCGACGACCTCGGCGTTCTCCCCGTGCATCAGGGCGTCGAAGCCGCGCAGGATGAGCAGGGCGCGTTCGGAGTTGTCCCGGCCGGTGCAGGTGCTCGCGAGGTCGGCGAGCCGGCGGGAGCGGTCGGGTGAGGTGGCCTCGCCGGCGTGGATGCCCTCCCACATGAAGTGCACGGCCTGCAGCCGCATCCGGGCGGGTCCGGGCCGGAGCCGGGCGGCCTCCGCCTCGACCGTGCGGACGGCCTCCTCCAGCTGGTCGTTGTGGAGCAGCGCCTGGGAGAGCCGGAAGACGGCGTCCACCCGCTTGTCGCCGTCGAGGCCGGGCATGCCGAGCGCGGCCCGCAGCTGGCTGATGGTGCGGGCGGGTGCGGTGAGGAAGGTCGCCTCGGCCAGCTCGTACAGCACGTGCGGGTGTGTCTCGGGCCGGGGCGGCTCCTTCAGGGCGCGTTCCAGGCAGCGGCGGGCGGCGTCGGGGGCGCCGACGGCGAGGTGCTCACGGGCGGCCTCGCGCAGTTGCCCGACGAGTTCCTCGTCGTCCGGGTGGACTTCGAGGAGGTGGCGGGCGGCGGCCGCGGCGCCGTGCCCCTCGTCGGTGACGATGCGGGCGGCGATGCCGTGCATGGCGGTGCGCAGGGCGTCCGGGATGGAGTTGTAGACGGCGGTGGCGATGAGCGGGTGGACGAACTCCAGGTCGCCGTCGGCGGTCCGCCCGGTCGCGGGGTCCGGGGCGGTGAGGATGCGGGCGGTGCGCAGCAGTTCCGCGCACCGGCGGGCGTCCTCGGGCTTCAGGGTGGCGAGTTTGGCGACCAGGTCGACGGAGATGCCGGTGCCGAGGATGGCGGCGGCCCACGCGAACCGCGTGGCGTCGATGCCGAGTTCCTCCAGGCGGGCGACGAGGCCGCCGCCGCGGGCCGAGCGGTTGAGCTCGCGCAGCTCCCCGGCGCGGGTCTCGACCGGTTCGAGTTCGCTGTCCTGCACCTTGGCGAGGAGTTCGACGGTCTCGTAGGGGTTGCCTGCGGTGACGGCCCAGACCTCGCGGCAGAACGCGGCGTCGGCGTGCGTGCCCAGGGTGGCGCGGGTGAGTCCGGCCGTGGCGTCCGGGGTGAGGGCGCTCAGGGTGGTGACGGGGCCGGCCGCGGCGGCGACCCTGTCGAGGTGGCGGGCGCTCGCGCCGGGGGCCTCGTCCGGGCGGCGGGTGACGACGACCAGGACGGACATCTCGTCGATGCGCTCGGCGAAGGAGGCGAGCCAGTGCAGCGTCTCCTGGTCGGCCCAGTGGGCGTCGTCGATCAGCAGCACCAGCGGCCAGTCCCGGCGGGCGAGCCGGCGCACCGCGGCGACCAGGCCGTCGCACACGCCCTGCGGGTCGGCCTGCCGGTCGCCGGGGTCCGCTATGCCGAGGGCGGGGCCGGCGATGTCGTACCAGTCGCCGAGGTACTCGCGCGCCTCCTCCGGGAGCATCGACATGAGCGCCGGCTGCAGTAACTGCCGTACGACGTTGAAGGGGACGGACCGGAGGGTCTCGCCGCCGCGGGCCGACCAGACGGTGCAGCCGCGTGCCTCGGCGATGCGGCGGGTTTCGGCCAGCAGCGCGGTCTTGCCGAGTCCGGCATCGCCGCGGAAGACCAGCAGTCCGCCGGACGAGGAGCGGTCCGCGCACAGAGCGTCGACCGCCCGCGTGACGGCGGCGACTTCCTCGTCGCGCTCCCACAGGGAAGCCGAGGAGGCGGCCGTGGGCCGTACCTCCGTCATCCCGTTACCTCCCCAAGTCGCCCGAACGACGTACAGACGTCGAGCGTAGCCGTCCGATTGCCTGAGTGGAGGATGCTCGGGGCACCTGTTGCCGTGACGGGTGACACCGGGGGCGGACGGGCGACGCATCCGGCCCGTCACCAGCCGCCTTTCGGGTCAACGGCGTGCAATTGCAAGGGAGGTGACGGCCATTCACCGGGACCGGGGGCACGCGGGGGCCGACGGGCGCTGGGGGCGGGGTCGGTGGGCGACCCCGTCGAGTGGTACGAGTTCGGCGTCTACGTCTCCTTCGCGACGATCATCGTGGCGCGGTTCGTCACGCCGGAGGGCGGCAGTGGGATCGGGGGTCTGGTGAAGACGTACGCCCCGTTCGCGCTCGCGTTCTTCTTCCGTCCCGTCGGGGCGGCGCTTTTCGGCCGACTGGTCGACCGGGTCGGGCCGGGCTGCGGCTTCCGCCGCCTTCCTGTCGCGGGCCCGCGCGGCTGCTTGTGGAACGACGGAGTCCGACTCCTCTCATGCCTCTTTCACCGACGCCTCATACGGTGGGGGCATGACGCAGGAGACGCCTCCCGGGTGGTACCCCGACCCCGGACAGACAACTGACGGGCCCGCCACGGAACGCTGGTGGGACGGCAAAGCCTGGACGGACCGCATCCGCCCGGCACAGCCGCCCGCGACCTGGGGTCCCCCGGCGACGGCGGCCGCGCCCGCGGACCCGCCCCCGGGAGCCACGCCCGAAACGGCTTCCACGAAGCAGTCGACCGGCGCGCGGCAGCCGCAAGCCGGACAGCCGAGCGGTAAGGAGGCCGCACCGACCGACGGCGGACAGCCGGGAGCCGCCGGAGAGCCGGGGGCCGCCGGGCAGACGGGCGGCGGCGAGACAGTGCCGACCGGCGACGGGCAGCCGGGAGCCGCCGGAGAGCCGGGGGCCGCCGGGCAGACGGGCGGCGGCGAGACAGTGCCGACCGCCGGCGGACAGCCGGGAGCCGCCGGACAGCCGGAGGCCACCGGGCAGGCGAGCAGCGGCGAGACAGTGCCGACCGGCAGCGGACAGCCGGGAGCCGCCGGAGAGGCGGGGGCCACCGGGCAGGCGAGCAGCGGCGAGACAGTGCCGACCGGCAGCGGACAGCCGGGGGCCGCCGGGCAGGCGAGCGGGGCCGGGGCAGCGGGAGCACCCGCGTATCCAGGGGGTGCCGGACAGCCGGTCGGGCCGGGCGCCCCGGGAGTTCCCGGGCAGCCGGGAGCCGCTGGGTACCCCGGTGCCCCCGCGGGCGCGGGAGCCGTCGGGCACGCGGGCGGTGTCGGGTATCCGGCGGCCGCCGGGAACGCGGCCGGGGTCGGGTATCCGCCCGGTGCCGGGTATCCGGCGGCCGCGTACCCCGCCTACCCCGCCGCGCCTCCGGCCGGCCAGGGGCGGCGGTTGCGGACCGGGATAGCCGTGGGGGTGGCCGTCGTCGTGCTCGCGAGCATCGGTGTCGGCGTGTACGCGCTCACCGACAACGGCGGCTCGGGCGGCGGTACCGCCTCCTCGCAGGGACCGGGCGGCCAGGGCGGGCCGTTCGGCGGGCCGGGCGGAACCGGAGGGTCGGGCGGGTCCGGGGGTTCCGGTGGATCCGGTGGATCCGGGGGATCCGGAGGCCCTGGGGACTCCGGCGGCTCCGGCGGCTCCGGCGGCTCCGGCGGGCAGAGTCCGCAGCCCGGGCAGCCCCGGCAGTCCGAGCCGCCGAAGGTCAGGAGCGGGTCCGTGACCGACGCGGTCAGCGGGATCAGCCTGCCCATCCCGGAGGGCTGGTACGGCCAGGAGCTCACGGTCGGCGCGCAGGTGACGTCCGACGACTCCTACAAGTGCCCCGGCGACACCTCCTCGACCTGCACCAAGGGCGGCGCCTACTCGGCACCGGCGCTCGCCCTGGGCACCAAGGGCGACACCCCCGAGGAGATCGCCAAGGCGGACATCGCGGCGAACGCCGAGGAGTCCTACGGCGGCAAGTCCTACGGCGGCATCACCTCCCACGACGTGCTGGCCTCCGAGGCGGTGACCGTCGCCGGCCAGAAGGGCTACCTGGTCCGCTGGAAGGCCGTCACGAGCAAGGGCGCCGACGGCATCGTGGAGTCGCTCGCGTTCCCCTCCCCGGCGAACGCGCGGCAGATGGTCGTCGTCCGCTTCGGCGTCGACGCCGACCAGAAGGAGTCCGTCCTCGACGACATCACCAAGGGCATCAAGGTGTCGACGGACGGCGGCAGCGGCCAGGACGTCTGACCCGTCCCGGGCGCTCCCCCGGCACCGGTCGGCCGGGTGGGGCGCCCCCGCCGCTCACGGGGGAACCCCACCCGGCCGGGGGGTGCGCGCCGCCCCCGTCCCCACGGGTCGGCGCGATCGGGTCACCGTCCGGTCATCCGGCGGACGGCGGCCCGGGTCTCAGGTCAGGCCCAGCGCGGGCAGCACGGCGGCCTCCACGAAACGCACCAGGTAGTCCGGGTCGGCCGGTTCGCCCTCCAGCACGGGCCGCAGGCGCAGCACGCCGAGCATCTGCGCCGGGATGTACTCCAGCGCCGGGTGGTCGGCCGGCACCTCACCCCGCTCGACCCCGCGCCGGATGATCCCCTGCAACGCGGCGATCTCCGGCTCGACCACCGCCTCGCGCAGCGCGCGCTGCAGCTCCGGGTCCTGGGTGGCGGCGTGGGCGAGCGCCTGGAGGAGTTTGGTGTCCCGGCCCGACAGGTCGCCCATGGCCCGCGCCGCGGCGCGCAGATCGTCGGCCAGCGAGCCGGTGTCGACGCAGCGCGTCCGCCGGTGCGAGCGCAGCGCCGCCGCCACGAACTGCGGCTTGGTCTTCCACTGACGGTAGAGCGTGGACTTGCTGCACCGGGTGCTGGCGGCGATCCCCTCCATGGTCAGGGAGTCGTAGCCGCACTCGCGGAGCTGTTCCAGCACGGCGTCGAAGAACTCCTGCTCACGCTCCGGCGTGATCTTGGAGCGGCGCGAGGAACCGACCTGCTCGGGTCGGTCCGCAGCCTGCGACGTCATGGGCGGTGCTCCTGGCCTTCGTCGGGCGGCCGGAAAATTCCCGGCCGGCGGTGTGTCGTACATCTATCGATACGCCAGTGTACCGGTACGCGGCCGTATCGGTACACTGCCGTATCGGTACGACCTCGTACCGATAACAGCACCACCGTCACCGAAGGGGCCGGGGGATGAATGCCCGCACCGAGCCTGCGCCGGCGGGGTCCGACGCGATAGCGCGACCGCCGCTCGTCCGGGAGCTCCTGCTCGTCGCAGGGCTCTTCCTCGTCTACAAGTTCGGCCGGCAGCTGGCCACGGGCCACACGGGCGAGGCCTTCCGCAACGCGCACCGCGTGTGGGACTTCGAACGAGCGGTCCATCTGCCCGGCGAGGGGGCGGTGCAGTCCCTGCTGCTGCACGGCGACGGCCTCGTGCACCTCGCGAACACCTACTACGCGACCGTCCACTTCCCGGCCACCGCCGCGTTCCTGGTCTGGCTGTACCTGCGCCGCCCGGCCCACTACGTCTGGGCCCGCCGGGTGCTGGCCGCGGTCACCGCCGCCGCGCTGGCGGGGCACCTGCTGTTCCCGCTCGCCCCGCCGCGCATGCTGGCCGCCACCGGCCTGGTGGACACCGCGCGGCTGTACGGGCCGTCGGTGTACGGCGATCCCGCGACCGACACGCTGTCGAACCAGTTCGCGGCGATGCCGTCGCTGCACTTCGGCTGGGCGCTGATGGTGGCCGTCGGACTGATCGTCGCGACCCGCTCGCGCCTGCGCTGGCTGTGGCTGCTGCATCCGCTGCTGACCCTGCTGGTGATCGTCGGCACCGCGAACCACTACTGGCTGGACGCGATCGTGGCGACGGCCCTGCTCGGCCTCGCGCTCGCCGTGATCCACGCGCCCCACCGCACGGCGACCACGGCCGGCCGCCCGCAGAGCGGTCTCGTGCCCGCGCAGCGGGACGAGCAGTCGCTGGTCGGAGCGGGCCGGTGAACGCCGTGCTGGTCGCCGTCGCCCTGTCCCTCGTCTCCGCCGTCGCCTACGCCGCGGCCGCGGTCGCCCAGGAGCGGCTCGCCGCCCGCTCCCCCGGCTCCGGCACCCTCCGACTGCTCGGCAGCGGCGCCTGGTGGTGGTCCGTCGGGCTGAACGCGGCGGCCGCGCTGCTGCATGTGGTGGCGCTGCGCTACGGCCCGCTGACCGTGGTCCAGCCGCTCGGCGCGCTCACGCTGGTCGCGGCGGTGCCCCTGGGGGCGCGGATGGCGGGCCGGCGGGTCACCGCGGTCGAGTGGAGGGGCACCGCGCTGACCCTGCTGGGCCTCGGCGCGATCCTGGTCACGGCCTCCGGCCCGGCGCCCGACGACGTGCTGAGCGTGCCGGAGGCGCTGGCGGTGGCGGGCGCCACGGCCGCCCTCATCGGGCTGCTGTCCCGCCCGGGCGCCCGTCCCGGGCTGCGGCACGCGAGCGCGTCCGGCATCGCCTCCGGCGTCGCCTCGGCCCTCACGCAGACGGTGACGGTGGCCGCGACGGACCGGACCGGTCCGCTGCTGAGCGTCCAGGTGGCCGGGGTGGCGCTGCTCGTGGCGGCCTTCGCGGCCGGCGGGCTGCTGCTGTCGCAGACGGCGTACCGGGGCGGCCTGGGCGGCCCCCTGGCGATGGTGACCCTGGCCAACCCGCTGGCCGCCGCGGTGATCGGCCTGTCGTTGCTGGGCGAGCGTCTCCAGGGCGGCCCCGCGGGCGTGCTGCTCGCGCTCGCCGGGGCGGGCCTGGCCTCCTGGGGCGTGGTCCTGCTCAGCCGGGCGGCACCCCGGGAGGAAGCGGCGGACGACGACCATCCGGTGGCCGCCGTCCTGGCCCTGGAGCCCGGCTCGGCGACGGCCGAACCGGTGCTGGTGCCCCGGCCGCACGATCCGGGGCACCTCACCACGGCTACGCGGTGATGATCGCCGGGTCGCTCACGCCCGGCCTGCCGTTCTCGACGTGCCCCGCGAACCGCCGCAGGAAGGCCGCGTCGCCCTCGACGGTGACGGTCAGGTCGTACCAGCGGCGGCTCGCGCCGAGGTCGACGGTCCGCCGCACGGTCGCGCCCGGGCGGACGGTGACGGTCGAGGGCCGGCCGCCATAGCCGTCGGCGAGCTTGAGCCGGGCCGTGCCCGAGCCCTTGTTGGTGAAGGTCAGCTCGATGTCGTCGCCCCGGTGGCGGGCGGTGACCTCGCAGCCGGCCGTCCTGTTCGAGCCCCTGAAGACGCGCACGAAGCCGTTCGGGCCGTGCACGGTCAGGTCGTAGGAGCCCGCCGAGTAGGCCGAGTTCCAGGTGTCGGAGAGCGTCTTGCCGGCCTCGGTGGTGTACGTCCAGGGGCCGTCGGTGCGGTTGCCGGAGGTGACGTGGAAGGCGCCGCCCGCCTTCGGCCCGGAGGCGAAGGAGAGGGTGAGCTTCCCGGCCGCCGCGTCGACGGAGGCGTCCACGTGCGGGGCGTACTTCAGCGGCCGGGAGCGGCGCAGGCCGCGCTCCTGCCGGGGCATGCACGGGTCGGCGGGCGGGGTCGGCCGGTAGTCGGGGTGGCGTTCGCGGTCCTGCGGCTCGTACGCGTCGGTGCCGGGCAGCGGGGCCGGGCGCGCGTCCTTGCGGGAGAAGTCGAACGCGGCCGTCAGGTCACCGCAGATGGCCCGGCGCCACGGCGAGATGTTCGTCTCGCGCACGCCGAAGCGGCGTTCCATGAACCGCAGGATCGAGGTGTGGTCGAGGGTCTCGGAGCAGACGTAGCCGCCCTTGCTCCAGGGCGAGACGACCAGCATCGGCACGCGCGGGCCGAGACCGTAGGGGCCGGCCGTCTTCTTGCTGTCGCCCGGGAAGAGGTCGGGGGTGACGTCGACGGTGGACCGGCCGCGGGAGGCGTCCCTGGGCGGCAGCGGCGGCACGACGTGGTCGAAGAAGCCGTCGTTCTCGTCGTAGGTGATGAACAGGGCCGTCTTCGACCAGACCTCGGGGTTGGAGGTGAGGGCGTCGAGGACCTGGGCGATGTACCAGGCGCCGTAGTTCGAGGGCCAGTTGGAGTGCTCGGAGAAGGCCTCGGGGGCGGTGATCCAGGAGATCTGCGGCAGCTTGCCGGCCTTGACGTCGGCGCGCAGCAGGTCGAAGTAGCCGTCGCCGTTCTTGACGTCGGTGCCGGTGCGGGCCTTGTCGTACCAAGGGTCACCGGGCTTGGCCTCGCGGTACTTGTCGAAGTACAGCAGGGAGTTGTCGCCGTAGTTGCCGCGGTAGGCGTCCTCGATCCAGCCCCAGGAGCCCTTCGCGTCGAGGCCGTCGCCGATGTCCTGGTAGATCTTCCAGGAGACGCCGGCCTGCTCCAGGCGCTCGGGGTAGGTCGTCCAGCCGTAGCCGAGTTCGGCGTTGTCCAGGACCGGGCCGCCGCCGGTGCCGTCGTTGCCCGTGTACCCGGACCACATGTAGTAGCGGTTCGGGTCGGTCGAGCCGATGAACGAGCAGTGGTAGGCGTCGCAGACGGTGAAGGTGTCGGCGAGGGCGTAGTGGAAGGGGATGTCCTCGCGGGTCAGGTACGCCATGGTCGTGGTGCCCTTGGCGGGCACCCATCGGTCGTACTTGCCGCCGTCGTAGGCCTGCTGGCCGTCGGGCCAGGAGTGCGGCAGGCCCTCCAGGAACTGCATGCCGAGGTCGTCGGCGTCCGGGTGGAACGGCAGGATCTCCTTGCCGTCCTTCTCCTGGTGCCAGACCGGCTTGCCGTTGTCGAGGGTGACCGGGCGGGGGTCACCGAAGCCGCGGACGCCTCTCAGGGTGCCGAAGTAGTGGTCGAAGGAACGGTTCTCCTGCATGAGGACGACGATGTGCTCGACGTCCTCGATCGACCCGGTGCGGTGGTTGGCCGGGAGCGCGGCGGCGCGCTGGATGCTGGCGGACAGCGCGCTGAACGCCGTGGTGGCACCCGCGAGTTGGAGGAAGCGGCGCCGGTTGACTTCGGACATGAAGGACAGACCTCTCATCCTGAGGTGCGGGATGGCCGGAACGTGACGGAATCTGCGCGGAAGGAGTGTTTCAGGGACACCAAACGGCAAGGAAGGGGTGCGTGACAGGGGTGTGAAAGTCGCCGGTACGTGAGGTGTGCCGGGCCTGCACCAGGGGAGGGTCATGGACGTGACAGAGACGAAGACGGCCTCCCCGCCCACCGAACGGCCCGTCCGCCAGCTCCTCGCCGCCTCCGTGGGCAACGCGGTGGAGTGGTACGACTGGTACGCCTACACGTTTCTGGCCACCTACATCGCCGCCCAGGTCTTCCCGAAGAGCGCGGACAACTCGCTGGTGCCGCTGCTGTCCACGTTCGCGGTCTTCGCCGTGGGGTTCTTCATGCGCCCGGTCGGCGGGCTGCTGATGGGCGCGGTCGCGGACCGGCACGGGCGGCGGGCCGCGCTGACGGTCACCATCCTGCTGATGGGCGGCAGCAGCCTGCTGGTCGGGCTGACCCCCACGTACGCGGCGGCGGGCGTGCTGGCGCCGGTGGTCCTCGTGTTCGCGCGGCTGCTGCAAGGCCTGTCGGTGGGCGGCGAGTTCGCGGCCTCGACGACCTTCCTCGTCGAGTCCGCGGGGCCCGGCCGGCGCGGGCTGTTCTCCAGCTTCCAGTACGTGTCGACGACCGTGGGGCAGCTGGTCGCCTCGGGCATCGCCACGCTGCTCGTGGACACGCTGAGCGACGGGCAGATGAACGGCTGGGGCTGGCGGGTGCCGTTCGTGCTCGGGGCCGTGCTGAGCCTGGTCGGCTTCTGGATCCGGCAGGGCGCCGAGGAGACCCGCAGCGAGGAACAGCAGCGGGCCCCGCGCCCGGGCTTGTTCGAGGCGCTGCGCCGGCATCCGCGCGAGTCGCTGCTCATCGGCGGCATCACGGCGGGCGGCACCATCGCCTACTACACATGGACGTCGTACCTGCCGACGTACGCCGAACTCAACGCGGGTGTGGAGAAGTCGGACGCGCTGCTCGCGGGCACGATCTCACTGGCCTTCTTCGCCCTGCTCCAGCCGCTCGGCGGGCTGCTCTCCGACCGCTTCGGCCGCCGCCCCCTGCTGCTCTTCTTCGGCCTGGGCTTCGCGCTGCTCGCCGTGCCCCTGCTGCACACGCTGCGCGACTCGTTCGCCGTGCTGCTGCTCGTGCAGTGCGCGGGCATGGTGCTGCTGACCGGTTTCACCTCGATCAGCGCGGCCGTGAACGCGGAGGTCTTCCCGCCCCGGGTCCGCGCGGCCGGCATCGGCTTCCCGTACTCCCTGACGGTGGCCCTCTTCGGCGGCACCGCCCCCTACGTCGGCACCCTGTTCAAGGAGCAGGGGCACTCGGGGCTGTTCCCGTGGTACGTCGCGGTGATCTGCCTGGTGTCGTCGGTGGTGTACCTGCGGCTGCCGGAGACGGCTCACGCGCCGCTGCGGCGATGAGGCGGCGGCAGCCCGTCGGGGCCCGTCTCGCCGTCCCCGTCGTCCGGGGCCGCCGCCTCGTGCGGCTCCTCGTCCCTGCCCGTGCCGTCCGGGAAGGCCGTCGGCACCGCGCGGGTCATGGGCCCGCCCGCCGCGCCGCTCTCCCGCACGGCGGCCCGCTCCGGGTCGGTCACCGCCTCGGTGGTCCTGCCCACCTCCGACAGCGTCATCTGGGCCCGGTCGTCGACCAGACGGGTCACCAGGTGCTGTGCCGCGCCGAAGGCCGCGGCCCAGCCGAGGACCTGCGCCCTGCTGTCGAGGTCACTGAGGCCCGGGACGAACGCGCCCCTGATCAGCAGCAGCCCGAGGAAGGCGGAGAGGGCGCCGGTGGGGAACTTCAGCACGGCCGACGCCAGCGGCAGCATGTAGGGGGCGTCGGTGCCCCGGATGCGGCGCAGTGAGGCGATGACGGTGAGGGTGGCGCCGGCCAGCCCGGCGATCTCGACGGTGAGGATGTCCCTCGGCCGGGCCAGGGCGCTGGCGGGGGTGCCCGCCGGCACGTTGTGATGCTCCGCGGTGGGGCACACGACGTCGATGCCGCTCGTGTCGCCGGGGCTGACCTTGGGCGCGAAGCACAGGCTCAGCGACTGGGGGTGGAACCAGCCGTAGACGGCGAGGCCCGCCACACCGAGCAGGACGAGGAACGTCGCGGTCCACAGGATGTTGCGCAGGCTGCGCACCCGGGCGAGTTCGTCGTCCAGCGCGTTGTAGGCGGCGTCGAGGGCCCGGATCATGAGGTTCCGGTCGCTCGGGGTCGTCTGGCCGGAGATGATGGAACGGAGCCGTCGGGCGAATCGGACCCGTCGTGGGTCGTCGATGTCCAGATGGTCCTTGACCAGCGCCATGACCTCGCCGGCGCGGCCGGAGGCTTCTTCGTCGGAAACCAGTTGAAGCAGCAACACCTCGGCGCTGCGCACATTCGACCAGACGCCCTCGCGAGCGGCCGACCCCGACCACGGGCGCCGCCAGCCGAATGTCTCGTCCGCGGCGTACCGGGCCCTGTCCAAATGGTTCCGCATTCCTTCGACGAGGGTCATGCGGCCTTCCGGGCAGGGCCCGACGCTCACGTGTTCCAGCTGCGCTTCGAGATAGTCGATGCGGGTCCTGGCCCGGGCGCGCCACGCTGTGGGCGCGGGGCGTCCGGGAGCGGTGCCGATCACTCGTAGACGGCGGGCACGTGCAGCCTCTCCCAGGACTTCGGGCCGGGCGTGCCGTCGGCGTCGCGGCCCGAGAAGCCGAGCTTGCGCTGCCATTTCGCGTACGACTTCCGGTCGGCCTCGCTCCACTGGGAGTCAGGGCCCTCGGCGTACGCCGAGCAGTCCTCCTCGATGAGGCGGTAGCCCATGGCCTCGATGACCGGGCTGCTCACGGACGACTGGAAGAAGTCGGTGCCCGGAAACGGCTCGAACTCGTCGTCATGGTGCGAGTGCGGTGGAGCGACACGGATCCGCTGTTTGGGGAAGATGACATCCGGATCCGTGATCTGGGGGTTCCATTCGAGGATCTGGTCCAGTGTCACACGGAACATCGCGGCGATCTTACTGAGCGTGTCACCGCGTTTCACTACGTAGAACTCTGCTGTCTTTTCCATGTATCCACGGTAAATCAACGCCCCGAAGCGAAGAAGTGCCGCGGGTAAAAGCGACGGCAAAAAGCCCCGGTCGACAACGGGCGGAATTCCGTTTCGATTTCACTTTTTGATTCGGAAACCGGTCACCGGTTCCCGGACGACGGCGACTCCTCCCTCGGGGACGCTGACCGAGCCCGTGACCGGTTTGCCGGTGAGGAGTTCGACACCGTCGGCGGGGATCTCGGCGCCCTGGCCGGCATGGTCGATCAGGAAGAGGTAGTCGGCGTCGGTGCCGCACCGCCGGACCACCTCGATGCCGGGCGGCACCTCGCGCTCCGGGCGCACGCCCGCCTCCTGGCGCATGCGTTCCAGGACGGCGGCCAGGGTGGCGGGGTCCGGTTGGGTGGCGAGGTACCAGGCGGTTCCGCTGCCGTAGCTGTGGCGGGTGATCGCAGGGACGCCGGCCAGCACTCCGTCCGCGTACCTGGCGACGGACTCCGCCCCGGCGAGGCGGATGTGTTCCGTCCAGAGACCGGCGGTGGCGTCCGGCGGGACCTGTCCGGCCAGGCCGACGGAGTCGCCGGGCAGCAGGGGGAACGGCTCGTCGCCGTGCACGCCGAGGACCTCCCGGAAGGCTCCCGGGTAACCGCCCAGGCGTACGTGGCAGTTCTCGTCCACCGCGCCGCTGTGGAAGCCGACGGCCAGGGTGCCGCCGCGCTCGACGAATTCCGCGAGTCCGGCCGCCGCGGTGTCGTCGACCAGGTAGAGGCTGGGGGCGAGGACGAGCCGGTAGCGGTCGAGGTCGGGGGTGTCGGGGCGGATGAAGTCGACCGCCACACCGGCCCTCCACAGCGGTTCGTACCAGCGTCGCACCAGGTCCGCGAAGCGGAGTTCACGGCTGGGCTGGCAGGGCAGTTCCAGGGCCCAGCGGGCGTTCCAGTCCCATACGACGGCGACCCGGGCGGGGCTGGTGCTGCCTCGGACCTCCGCCAGCGCCCGCAGGTCGGCGCCGAGCCGGACGACGTCCCGCCAGATCCGGCTGTCGGTGCCCGCGTGCGGCAGCATCGCCGAGTGCCACTGCTCGGCGCCCGCCTTCGCGGCCCGCCACTGGAAGAAGGCGATGCCGTCGGCGCCGTGGGCCACGTGGGCGAGCGCGTTGCGGCGCATCTCGCCGGGCCCCTTCGCCCGGTTCACGGGCTGCCAGTTCACGGCTCCCGTGGAGTGCTCCATCAACAGCCAGGGCCCGCCCGCCAGGGAACGCACCAGGTCGCCGCAGAGCGCGACGTCGATCTCCGGCTCGGGATCGGTCGAGCGCAGGTAGTGGTCGTTGGAGACGATGTCCAGCTCGGGTGCCCAGCGCCAGTAGTCGAGGGCGTCGACGCTGAAGTTCACCATGAAGTTGGTGGTGGCGGGGACGTCCGGGGCGGCGCGGCGGAGCACGTCGCGCTCGGCGGTGAACAGCGCCAGCAGTTCGTCGGAGCAGAAGCGGCGCCAGTCCAGCCGGTGGGCCGGGTTGGGGTCGGCTCCGGTGGCGCGGGGCGGGAGGATCTCGTCCCAGTCGTAGTACCACTGGCTCCAGAAGGTGGTGCCCCAGGCGTCGTTGAGCCTGTCCAGGTCGTCGGCGTACCGCGTGCGCAGCCAGCGCCGGAAGGCGACCGCGCTGGTGTCGCAGTAACAGGCGGCGTTGTGGCAGCCGTACTCGTTGTGCACGTGCCACATCGCGAGGGCCGGATGGCCGGCGTAACGCTCGGCCAGCGCGCGGGTGATGCGCAGGGCCGCGGTGCGGTAGGCGGGGCTGGACGGGCAGAACGTCTGGCGGCTGCCGTACGACAGGGTACGGCCGCTCTCGTCGACCGGCAGCGCCTCCGGGTGGGCGCGGAAGAACCAGGCGGGCGGGGCGGCGGTCGGCGTGGCGAGGTCGGCGGCGATGCCGTTCTCGTGGAGCAGGTCCAGGATCCTGTCCATGCGGGAGAAGTCGAACCGGCCCTCGGACGGCTCCAGCAGGGCCCAGGAGAAGATGCCGACGCTGACCAGGTTCACTCCGGCCTCGCGCATGAGGCGCATGTCCTCGACCCACACCTCCTCGGGCCACTGCTCGGGGTTGTAGTCGCCGCCGTAGGCGATGCCGGGGACGGACAGGGTGTGCTTCACGGTGGTCTCTTTCGGGTGCGGGCGGGTCAGCCCTTGTTGGCGCCCAGGGTCAGGCCGCTGACGAACTGCCGCTGGAGCACGAAGTACACGATCAGGGTGGGGATCGCGGTGAGCAGGGCGCCGGCGGCGACGAGGTTGGGGTCGGTGAAGTACTGCCCGGAGAGGTTGTTCAGCGCCGAGGTGATCGGCATGTTCTC
>NZ_JBEYZD010000026.1:0-109529 GCF_040645895.1 Streptomyces olindensis
CTCGCCCGCCGGGCGGCGGAAGACGAACGTGCTGCCGGCGGCCGCGGCGCTCTCCTCCCGGTCGGCTGTCCGCGGGAGGGGTCTCCTCCCGGGCCGGCCCTTCGTGCTGCTATTCGATCGTTCGGGCAGCCCGCGTCGGGCGGCTCGTGGCTATCGGACGTCGACGAAGTCGCCGGTCGCGTTGACCGCCGGAGTCGTCGCCGTGCCCGCGAAGCTGTAGCGGAAGTAGCCGTCGGTGGAGGCGGTGACGGTCGTCTTGAGGTTGCCCGTCGAGTTGGACTTGATCGTCTTCACCGTGGTGTAGGTGTCGCTGCCCTTCTTGCGGAACTGCAGCTTCACCGGCTGGTTCGTGTAGCCGTGGTACAGGTTGTCCTCCCAGTTGGCCCGGGAGAGCTTGCCGGTGACCGTGATGGTCTTGCCCTTCTTCACCGGCTCGGGCGAGGCGTCGACCGTCAGCTTCGAGTGGCGCTGCACCTTGAACGTGGTGGCCGCGTCCCGGTGGATGTAGTCGAAGTCATGGGCGGAGACCAGCGTCCTGAGGTTCCAGGTGGCCGCCGCCTTGTTGTCGACGAAGCCGGTCGCCGCCTGCGGGTCGAAGGTCAGCGTGCCCGTGCAGGTGGACGTGGTGGCGCTCACCTCGGTGCACGTGATCTCGCCGTCCTCGTACCAGATCTGCGCGTAGTTCGGCTTCGGGCCGGAGGCGCTGATGTACGTCGTCTCCTTGATGCCCGAGTCGTCCGTGGCGGTCACGGTGACCTTGGCGGTCACCGCCTTGGTGGTACCGACCACGACCGGCTTGCCGCCGTTGACGACGACCTTGTCGATCGTGATGTCACCCGAGCCGCCGTCCTCCGCCTGGGCGGTGGTGCTGCCGATGGCGGTGGCCACCAGGGCGACGCTGGTGCCGAGCAGGGCAAGGCGCGTGGTTGCGCGCATGCATGTCCCCCCATGAAGTTCTATGAAGTTCTTGATTGGTCGAAGGGGAGACTAATCCGTTGGCCAAGGGTTCACCAACGAGTTGTTTCGGCGCCTCGGCGCGGAAAACCGTGGGAGATCCGCACGAAGGTGCGGGAGACTCGGGGGCTGACCGATGAGTTCTGCCGGCTGGGCCGGTCTTCATCGGTGTCATCGATCAACTTCCGGCCGGCGGCCCTTGGCTGCGAGGCGACTGCGACCAGGAACCCCAGCGAGGTGCTGTCATGTCAGCTGTGACCCGAGAACGTCCGGCCGTGCGGGCGGGCCGCACACCGACGGTGGTGCGGCTGCTCGTGCTGGCCACCTTCGTGGTGATCCTCAACGAGACCATCATGATCAACGCGATCCCGCGGCTGATGGAGTCGTTGCACATCACCGAGCAGTCGGCGCAGTGGGTGTCCACCGCCTTCATGCTGACCATGGCCGCCGTCATCCCGGTCACAGGCTGGTTCCTGCAGCGGGTCACCACCCGCCAGGCCTACGCCATCGCGATGGGCGTCTTCCTCGCGGGCACCGCCCTGTCGGCCGTCGCGCCGACCTTCGAGGTGCTGCTGCTGGGCCGGATCGTGCAGGCCGCGGGCACGGCCGTGATGATGCCCCTGCTGATGACCACGCTGATGATCGTGGTGCCCGAGCACGACCGGGGCCGGGTGATGGGCAACGTCACCCTGGCGATCTCGGTGGCGCCGGCGCTCGGGCCCGCCGTGTCGGGGCTGATCCTCCAGGTCGGGTCCTGGCGGCTGCTGTTCGTGGTCGTCCTGCCGATCGCGGCGCTGGTGACCCTGTTCGGGCTGCGCAAGGTGGAGAACATAGGCGAGCCGCAGGTCAGCTCCATCGACTGGTTCAGTGTCGGCGTGGCCGCGCTCGGCTTCGGCGGGCTGGTGTACGGCCTGAGCCTCTTCGGCGACAGCGACAGCAGCGTCGGACTCGCTCTCGGCATCGCCGTCGCCGGGGCCGCGGCCATCGCGGTGTTCGTGCTCCGCCAGCTCAAGCTGCAGCGCGCCGGCGTGCCGCTGATGGACCTGCGCACCCTCGGGCACCGCACCTACGGCCTGTCCCTGGCCCTGATGTCCATCGGGTTCCTGGCGATGCTCGGGTCGATGATCCTGCTCCCGCTGTACCTGCAGAACCTGCGCGGGCTCAGCCCGCTGGAGACCGGCCTGCTGCTCATGCCGGGCGGTCTGGTCATGGGCCTGCTGGGGCCGACCGTCGGGAAGGTGTTCGACAAGTACGGCAGTCGTCCGCTGGTGCTGCCCGGCTCGATCGGCATGGTGCTCGCCCTCGCCGGGTTCACCCAGGTCTCGATGACGATGCCGTACTGGCAGGTGCTGGGGCTGCACGCGCTGCTGATGGTCAGCCTGGCGGCGACGTTCACCCCGGTCTTCACGCTCGGCATGGGTGCGCTGCCCCCGCACCTGTACTCGCACGGCAGCTCGATGCTCGGGACGTTGCAGCAGGTCGCCGCGGCGTTCGGGACCGCGCTGGTGGTGACCGTGATGTCCGCGCGCACCAGCCGCCTCGCCGCCGACGGCGTCGCCGCGGTGCCCGCGCAGGTGAGCGGCATGAAGCTGGCCTTCGGCGTCGCGGCCGCCCTCGCCCTGCTGACGATCGCCGTCGCGGTGAAGCTGCCGCACCGGGTCCCGGACGCCGGAGCGCCGGAGCACGGCGACGCGGATGCCGAGGCCGGGGTGCAGGAGCACGGCGGCACCGACGCGGACGCCAGGACGCCGGAACACGGCCGCACCGACACGGACGCCGGTCAGCCGGAACGCGGCAGCACCGGCTCAGCCGCCAAGACGCCGGAACACGGCAGCACCGGCACAGCCACCAAGACGCCGGAACACGGCAGCACCGACACAGCCGCCAAGACGCCGGAACACGGCAGCACCGACACGGCCGCCAAGACGCGGCAGCACAGCCGCACCGACGCGGACGCGCCTGCCGAGGACCGCCCCGGCCGGGGTGAGCCCGTCACCGCCGACGAGATCTGACGGGCGCGGCGCGGGCATCCGGCGTGCCTTCGCACTCGGGGAGCGCCCCTCCCCCGCCGCCGGAAGACCTGCAAGATCCCTCGTCACCAGGAGGAGAGAGCCATGAGCAGGGTCATCTGCGACATCACTGTCTCGCTCGACGGGTATGCGGCGGGGCTCGGCCAGAGCGAGGAACGGCCGTTCGGTGACGACGGCGGTGACGGGTCCGGGGAGAGGCTGCACGCCTGGATGTTCGAGACTCCCGACGAGAACCGGGCCGAGGTCGAGGCGATGACCGCCGCCGGTGCGTTCGTCATGGGGCGGAACATGTTCGGCCCCGTGCGGGGTGCGTGGGACCGGCGGTGGAACGGCTGGTGGGGTGACGATCCGCCGTTCCACGCGCCGGTGTTCGTGCTCACCCATCACCCGCGCGAGCCGGAGCCGATGGACAGCGGCACGACGTACCACTTCGTCACCGACGGGATCGCGTCGGCGCTGGAGAGGGCGCGTGCGGCGGCCGGTGGCGGCGACGTCCTGGTCCTCGGCGGCGCGACCACCATCAACCAGTACCTCGCCGCCGGTCTGGTCGACGAGCTGCGGCTGCACATCGTGCCGTTCACGCTCGGCGCCGGCACGCGGCTGTTCGAGGGCGTACCCCCGCTGAATCTGGAGCAGGTGACGTCGCGGCCGGCGACACAGGTCACTCACGTGCGCTACCGCGTGCTGTCCTGAGCAGCGCGCGTGGCGGGGTCGGCCGAGGGTCCGAGTGGGCCTAGGTCACTGGCGGCTGACCGCGCGCGACACCCCGGCCGTCACCGTCGTCGCCAGGATCCAGCCCGCCGCGATCAGACCGTAGGCCAGCCACTGGCCGGTGCCGTGGGGTGCGAAGGCGGGTTCCTGGCCGAAGGTGATGATCGGGACCAGCAGGTCGAGCGTGTAGAAGACGGCGTTGAAATCGGGCGCCTTGCCGGCTTCGAGGGGCGGCGGGGTGTGCAGGTGGAAGAAGAGCGCGCCGCAGGCCAGCAGGGCCAGGAGCCACAGGCCGGCGCGGAGGGGGCGGTATCCGTAGCCGACGGCCACGTCCTGGACGTGGCCCCAGGCACGGGTGTGCGCGGAGAGCGTGGTGCGGCGGTGGCGCTGCTTGGCCAGCAGCACCGTGCGGGCTTCGTCCTCGTGCCCGAGCCTGCGGTAGGCCGCCGCGAGCTGCTCGTAGGGCTGCGGGAGGTAGCCGCCGCCGGTGCGCCGTATCCACCGGACCCGCTCGGGGGCCGTGAGGGGGACGGCGAGGGCGTTGTAGGTCGTCTCGGCCAGCCGGAGGTCGGCGGGCCAGGTGTCCGGGTCGTCGTACAGCGTCCCCAGCCGCGCGTTGCGGGCGTCCACCACGCCGTCGATCGGCCGCCGGGTGCGCAGGTCGGTCTCCCGGGCCTGGACGGCGCGCAGGGACAGGGCGGTGCCGCCGGTGCGGGACACGTGGGCGTCCCGGAGGCTGAGTTCGGTGCCGACGTGCGTGCCGTCGAGGGTGATGCCGCCCTCGACGGTGAGGCCGCGACCGAGGTCGAGGTTGCGGCCGACGGTGACATCGACGGCCTCCAGGGCGATGTCGCCGGCGTTGCTCAGCCGGGCGCCGCAGAAACCGACGGCCGCCCCCACCGTGGCGCCGGAGAGGATGATCCGCCCCTCGGCGCCGAACCCCGGGTGGAAGGTGAAGTCCTCGGTGACCTGCACGTGGTAGGCGTCCAGGGCGTGGCCGCCCGGGTTGCGCAGGGACGCGCCCTCCAGGTCGAACTCGCCGTCGACGAACGCCCCGGACAGCCGGAACCGCCCCTGGACGGCCAGGTTGGTGCAGAGCAGGTCGCCGCCGACCCGGGCGTGGACGGCGGATATCGCATCGCCGCCGGGGGAGGTGAGCACGGCGTCCCTCAGGTCCAGATCGCCGTTGATCTGGGCGCGGTTGAGCACGAGAGGGCCGGTCGTCCGGCAGCGGGAGAGCACCAGCCGGGCGTCGATCTGGACGGTGTCGGCGACCAGGCCGGGCAGGTCGCAGCCGCTCATGACGACCTCGCGGGTGCGGGCCCCCCGCAGCAGCGGGGCCTCGTCGAAGCGGCAGTCGGTCAGGACGACGGGCATGAGGATCTCGGTGAAGCGGAGATCCAGGCGGCCCGTGATCCGTGCGCCGGTCAGACGCAGGGCGGGCCGGTCGCCCGGGGCGGGGTCACCGCCCGCGCCCAGCAGCAGCGCGGCGACGACGTCGGCCCGGACCACGACCGCTTCCTCGGACGACGGTTCCTCGGGCCCCGGAACCTGCCCGGGTTCGAAGTCCTGCCCCCGCCTATAGCCGTGCCCCACGGCCACCGTGTGCCCTTGGGGGAGGGCGTCCCACAACCGCCGTTCAGGAGCATTCAGTTCGTCGAGGCGCACGGTCGACGATCTTCCTGGTACGGGGACGGGCAGGACAAGTCCTTTCGGGGCGCGGGAAATTCCGTTGCCCGGGCCGGAGGGTGCTCGACACCATTCCGGTATGACGACCAGTTCCCCCTCCGACGGCCGGGCCGGCATCGACGCGGCGTTGGTGCGGCGGCTGATCGCCGCGCAGTTCCCGCAGTGGAGCCGGCTGAGTGTGACCCCGGTCGAGGTCGACGGCTGGGACAACCGGACGTACCGGCTCGGCGACACGATGACCGTCCGGCTGCCCACCGCCGAGCACTACGTCCCCGCGGTCGCCAAGGAAAACCGCTGGCTGCCGGTGCTCGCGCCGTCGCTGCCGCTCCCCGTTCCGCCGATCGTGGCGCGCGGCCGCCCGGGTGAGGGCTACCCCTACGACTGGTCGGTCCGCGGCTGGCTGGACGGCGACGTGGCCCGCCCCGAACGCATCGCCGACCTGCCGAGGTTCGCGGAGTCGGTGGCCGGTTTCCTGCGGGCCCTGTGGGCCGTCGACCCCACGGGCGGACCACCCGCCGGAGCGCACAGCTTCTACCGGGGCGCGCCGCCGGTCCACTACGACGACGAGACGCGCCGCGCCCTGGCGGCGCTCGCCGGACGCATCGACACCGAACGGGCCGCCGCGGTGTGGGACGCGGCGGTGGGGGCGACGTGGCGGGGGCGGCCGGTCTGGTTCCACGGCGATATCGCCGCCAACAATCTCCTGGTCAGGGACGGTGAGCTGGCCGCCGTCATCGACTTCGGCACCTGTGGCGTCGGTGATCCGGCCTGTGACCTGGTGATCGCCTGGACGATGTTCACCGGCGAGAGCCGCGAGGCGTTCCGCCGTGCCGTGGGCCAGGACAGCGCGGCCTGGGCGCGGGCGCGCGGGTGGGCGCTGTGGAAGGCCCTGATCTGCCTGGCACAGGACATCGACACGGACGCCGAGCAGGCGGCGGTCCACCGCCGGGTCATCGAGGAGGTCCTGGCCGACCAGGACGACCATGCCGACCACGGCGCGGCCTCGCCGTGACTCGGAATCACCGGCCCACCGCAGGAATTGACGGCCCACCGCATGAATCGCCGGTCCACCCCGCAAATCGCCGGTCCATCACATGAATTGAGGGTTAATCAGGATCGACAGAGAATGAACCATCAACACATCGGGATTCCGCCACACAACCAAACCCCATTCCCCGCCGTCACACCACATTGCAAGAACCATTCCATCTGACGGAGGTTTTGCAATGTCCTCTTCCCAGGCCGGCCGCCGTTCCTTAGCTGTCTCGCCGGCGCTGACGCTGCTGCTCGGCGCGGGCATGGCCGTCCCGCTCCTGCTGAGCGGTCACGCCGCCGCGGCGACGCCGACGGCCGCCGCCGCGTCCGACGGGCGGGCGATCGTCTACACCGCCGCCGCCGGGCAGGCCAACGACGTGACCGTCACCGCGACGATCTCCGAGGACTCCTCGCGGATCACCTACCTGATCGACGACTCCGTCCCGATCGGCGCGGGCACCGACTGCACGTACCCCAGCGACACCGACCGCACCAAGGTCGCCTGCACGGTCGGCACCCTGGACAGCCAGGATCCGTACCCCACTCTGAAGATGTCCCTCGGCGACGGTGACGACGCCGTCGCCTACGACAACGCCACCGGCCAGGCGTACTACTTCGCCTCCCTCGACCTCGGTGCCGGCCGGGACACGTACACCGAGACCGGCGACGTCAGCGGCAACGGCGTCTCCGGTGGGGCGGGAGACGACGGCCTCACGGTCGGCGCGGTCACCGTGGTGTGGGGGAACGCCGGCGACGACACCCTCCGCGGCGGCGCCGGGTCCATCGCGCAGGGCGGCGACGGCGACGACACGATCCGCTCCTCGGGCGAGGACAGCCACGCCGACGGCGGCGCGGGCGATGACACCCTCCTCGGCGAGGCCGACCGGCAGCACCTGTCCGGCGGCGACGGCGACGACACCCTCCGGGGCGGGGCCGGCGACGACTTCCTCTACGGCGGGAAGGGCCACGACGTCCTCCACGGGGAGGACGGCGCCGACACGATCTACGGGAACAGCGGCGACGACGAGCTGTACGGCGGCCGGGGCACGGACACCCTCTCCGGCGGCCCGGGCAGGAACGTCGTCCGCCAGGACTGACCCGACTGATTCGATCCGGAAGCCTTCCGAAACATTCGAGTACCGGAACCCTGCCCTCCGGACCGGAAGGGCAGGGAACTTCCGACGAACACAGCTACCGCTCACCCCAACTATCGCGTGACCAGCGGAAATCACTCACCTTCGCGTCCCGTCGAGCTACGAACATTTCGCAACTCCTGCCGAAAGCATTGACAGTTGACAGGGCCAGGCCAACACTCCCCGATGACAGAGCTCCCCCATCGACCCACCCCACGAGGACGAGGAGGAAGCACCCCCATGAAGAAGTCATCAGGCCGCCTGCGGCTGCTCTTCAGCAGCGTCTGCACCATGCTGCTCGTCGCGGCGGCGGCCCTCGCGCTGCCGGGCACCGCCCACGCCGACACGGTCGTCAACAGGAACCAGACCGGCACCCACAACGGCTACTACTACTCGTTCTGGACGGACGCACCGGGCACGGTGTCCATGAACCTGTCCGGAGGCGGCAGTTACAGCACCTCCTGGCGGAACACCGGCAACTTCGTCGCCGGGAAGGGCTGGAGCACCGGCGCCCGCCGCACGGTGAGCTACTCGGGCACGTTCAACCCGTCCGGCAACGCCTACCTGACCCTCTACGGCTGGACGGCGAACCCGCTCGTCGAGTACTACATCGTCGACAACTGGGGCACGTACCGGCCCACGGGGACGTACAAGGGCACCGTCACCAGCGACGGCGGCACGTACGACATCTACAAGACGACGCGGTACAACGCCCCGTCCGTGGAGGGCACGCGCACCTTCGACCAGTACTGGAGCGTCCGGCAGTCGAAGCGGACGGGCGGCACCATCACCGCCGGGAACCACTTCGACGCGTGGGCCCGCGCCGGCATGCCCATGGGCAGCTTCAAGTACTACATGATCATGGCGACCGAGGGGTACCGGAGCAGCGGCAGCTCCAACATCACCGTGCACACGGGGCCGTGACGATGAGCACCGGCTCACGCTCCCCGCGCGCACTGCTCACGGCGCTGACCGTCCTCGTGACGGCCGGCGCCGCCACCCTCACCGCCGCCGCCCCCGCCACCGCGGCACCGGACGCGGCCTGCACCGGGTACGTCGGACTCACCTTCGACGACGGCCCGTCCGGCAACACGACGAGACTGCTCGACGCGCTCCGGCGGAACGGGCTGCGGGCCACGATGTTCAACCAGGGCCAGTACGCCGCCGCCAACCCGTCGCTGGTCCGGGCCCAGGTGGCCGCCGGCATGTGGGTCGGCAACCACAGCTACACGCACCCGCACCTGACCCGGCTGAGCCAGGCGCAGATCGACTCGGAGATCTCCCGCACGCAGCAGGCCATCGCCAACGCGGGAGGCGGCACCCCGAAACTGTTCCGCCCGCCGTACGGCGAGACGAACGCGACGGTGCGGTCGGTCGCGGCCCGCCACGGCCTGACCGAGATCATCTGGCACGTGGACTCCCAGGACTGGAACGGCGCGAGCACCGACGCGATCGTCCAGTCCGCCGCCCGCCTCACCAACGGCCAGGTCATCCTCATGCACGACTGGTCCGCCAACACCCTCGCCGCGATCCCCCGCATCGCCCAGACCCTGGCCTCCCGAGGCCTGTGCCCCGGCACGATCTCCCCCCAGACGGGCCGCGCGGTGTCCCCCGGCTGAGCACACCGAGCCGAAACCCCCAGCACACACCCACCCAGCGCGACGGCCGCCCCGGGCCGTCGCGCTGCTCCGGCAGGTTCGACCGTCGATGGTGCCTCCAGTGTTCGCGCAAGGACGCGACGTACCTGAGTACGCGTGCTCATGACTCCCCCCTCCCCGCCCCGGATCCTGGCCCTATGAGGAATCGGGGAATGCTCTCGGCCGGGGCCGCGCTCGTCGTTGGGGTGCCCGTTGCCGCTTGGGGACTGATGGGGCAGCAGAACTACGAGGGGCTGCCGGCGAGTGAGCTGGACTACGCCTTCCAGCCGTGGGACATCGGGGACGGTGTCGCCGCCGTCGTCGGCGGTCTCGCGGTGGTGCTGGTGGGGCTCGGGGCGACCGTGCTCGTGCGGGGTGCGCGGCGCGGGGCGCTGGATCTGCGGTGGTGGGGGGTGATCGGGCCGCTGGTGGTCGTCGGGCTGATGGCCGGTGTGGGCTGGCGGATCCTCACCGCGGGGGGTGTCGGAGCCAACATCGGAGCCGGGCTGCTGATCATCTTCGGTACGCCGTTCGTCGCCGGGCTGACGCTGTGGGCCATGGCCTGGGGCGTGTGGCTGCTGACCGACCGCAGCGGGGACCGGGGCCGGTCCGGCGGTTCGGACCTGGGCGGGTTCGCGTCCAGCGGGGTGTGACGGCGGGCGCGGGCCGGCCCCCGTGGCCGAAACCTCACGGCGGGCCGAGGTCGGGGGCGGCAACATCCGTACTGCCTGGGGAAGTTCACCTAGGTTGGTGAGCCGGTGCCCCTTCCCCACCCCCCTGGAGGCCCTGCCGTGCCCGACGACAGCCTGCGTGCCCGTATCGACACCTCCAAGCCGCACTCGGCGCGCTTCTGGAACTACTTCGTCGGCGGCAAGGACAACTACGAGGTCGACCGGGAGATCGGCGACCAGATCAAGTCGATCTTCCCGGGTCTGGTCGACGTGGCGGTCACGAGCCGTCGGTTCCTGGGACGCGCCGTCCGGTACCTGGCCGGGGAGCAGGGCGTGCGGCAGTTCCTGGACGTGGGCACCGGGCTGCCCACCGCCGACAACACGCACGAGGTCGCCCAGCGGGTGGCGCCGGACTCCCGGATCGTCTACGTCGACAACGACCCCATCGTCCTGGCGCACGCCAACGCGCTCCTCACCAGTACGCCCGAGGGCAGGACGGCGTACCTGGACGCCGACCTGTACGACCCCGAGGCCGTCCTGAAGGCCGCCGCGGGCACGCTCGACCTCACGCGGCCGGTGGGTCTGATGATCCTCAACACGCTGGGGCACGTCGCCGAGTACGAGCGGGCGCGCGAGCTGGTGCGGCGGCTCATGGCCGGGCTGCCGGCCGGGAGCCACCTGGTGATCAGTGACAGCACGGCGACGAGCGAGGGCATGATCGCCGCGTCCGAGGCCTACAACGCGAGTGGCGCGGTGCCGTACCACGTCCGGCCGGTCGCCGAGATCGCCGGGTTCTTCGACGGGCTGGAGCTGGTGGAGCCGGGGGTCGTGCGGGTGCCGGAGTGGCGGCCCGGGCCTTCCGACGGGATCGGGGCGGCGGCCGCTGTGGACGCGTACTGCGGTGTCGGGCGGAAGCCGTAGGTCCGTGCTGCTTCGGTGCGGCGCCGCCGGGGGCGGCCGGCCACGGCCCCGGGAGCGCGTGAGCATCCCTGGGCCTCACCGCCCTCACCCGTCCGGGTCGGTCACCCGAGCCCTCCGCGGCCCCACGGCGATAATCAGGACATGTCCGCCCCGCCCCCTGTCCCCGAGCCGGTCAGCCGGCTCCTCGGTGATCTGATCACGGTGGGTGAGGCCCACTCCCTCCTCCTCGCCGGCGGGTACGCGGTGCTGGCCCACGGGCTCGTGGCACGGGCCGGGCGGGACGTGGACGCCGCCACCGAGGACCCCGCCGGGATGGACGTCATCGCCGGCACGGTCCGGACGGGGCTGGTGGCAGGCGGCTGGCTCGTGCGGACCCTGGAGACCGATCCGCTGGCCGCCCAGTTCCTCGTCACGGACGCGGCGACCGGTGAGGAGTTCGAGGTCGGGCTGCGCAAGGAGGTGCTGTGGCGCCCGCCCGTGGTCACGGAGCTCGGGCCGGCCCTGTCCCTCGACGACCTCGTCGGCACCCGCGTGCGGGACCTGGCCGACCGCGGCCTCCCCCGCGACCTGGTCGACGTACACGCCGCCTCGGCCCGCTGGAGCCACCCCGAACTGGAGGAACTGGGCCGCCGGCACGCCCCCGACACCTTCGACCTCACCGACCTCCAGGCCCGGCTGACCGGCACGGACTGGCTCGACGACAGCGCGTTCGCCGCCCAGGGCCTCGACGTCCGGGCCGTCGCGGGGCTCCGCCGCTGGGCACAGGAGTGGGCCGACGACATCGCGGAACGGCTCATCGAGGGCGGGGCCCCGGAAGAGGAGTGACCTACCCTGGCCGGATGGGGAAAGGGGCAGGGGGGCGGGTGGGAGTCGTGGCCGCGCTGGTACGGGCGGCGTTCCTGGTGGACGGGGTGTACGCGGAGGCCAGCCGGTCGTACGGGCTGACGCCCCAGCAGGGACAGCTGCTCTGCGTGCTGATGCCGCAGCCGTACGGGATGGGTGAGCTCGGCGAGACGCTGGGGCTGGCGAAGTCGAGCCTGACCGGGCTCGTGGACCGTACGGCGCAGCGAGGGCTGGTCCGGCGGGAGGCCGATCCGCGGGACGGACGGGCCGTGCGGGTGGGGCTGACCGAGGAAGGGGCCGCGCTCGCCGAGAAGTTCTACGCCGAGACCTGCCGGCGGATGGAGGCGCTGCCGTCCGGGCTCAGCGGCGCCGAACGGGACCGGCTGGCCGTGCTGCTGTCACGGGTCGTGGCCGACAACGAGGTTCCCGAGGTCTTCGTGGAGACGGAAAGAGACGTCCTGGGCGCCAAGTAGCGCGATTTGGGCGGTGGTTCACTGCTCGGGCACCGGGGCCGTCGCCCGCCGCTCCCGCTGCTCCCGCCGTCCCGCCGCCATCAGCGCCAGCGTCACCGTGGCCGACGCCACCGCCATCGCCGTCATCGCCACGGCCGGGGAGGTCAGTTGGGCCACCGATCCCGCGAGCGCCGCCGCGACGCCCTGCATCGTGAGCATCCCCGATGAGTGCAGCCCCAGGGCGTGGCCGGTCAGGCCGTCGGGGGTCAGGGCCACCAGCCGCTCCTGCTGCACGAGGCTCGCGCCGAAGCCGACGGACGCCAGCGTGACGGCGGCCACCGCGAGCGGCAGCGGCGGACGCAGGACGAGGGGCACGTACGGGACGGCCAGGAGCAGCAGCAGCGGGAAGCTCAGGCGGGGGCGCAGCCGGGGCGGCATCAGGCGGCCCACCAGCACGTCCCCGGCCAGCATGCCCAGCGCGGCGCAGGCGAACAGGGTGCCGGCGGCCTCGGGCGCGTAGGGGACGAAGAGGGATTCGCAGCCGACGACCAGGCCGTTGGGGATCCAGAGCGCCAGATAGACCTGGCGGCGCGGCGGGGACGACCAGAGCAGCGCGTTGGCGCGCCAGGTCGCCGAGACCGAGGGGCGGCCCGTCGCGCGGGGCGGGCGCGGGGTCAGGCACAGCCGGATCACGACGGCCGCTACGCCGTACAGCGCCGCCGCGAGCAGCAGGGACACCCGTGGTGAGAGGAGCGCCACCAGGACGCCTCCGGTGGCGAATCCGAGGATCTGCACGACCCCGGACATCATGTTGAAGACGGAACGCCCCAGCAGGTAGCCGTCCTTGGAGAGGATCTCGTTCACCAGTCCCCAGCGCACTCCCCCGCCGAGCGAGGCGGCCAGGCCCTGGCCGAGGAGGACGGCGAAGACGGCCCAGACGGGCAGCGCGGGCAGGGCCAGTACGGCCGTGCCGGCGCCCAGGACGAGGGTGACGCCGGTCAGGGCGGCCCGTGGGGGCAGGCGGTCGGCGCCCGACAGCAGGAACGTCGCCCCGAGCACCTGGGGCAGCGACTGCCCGAACATGCTCAGCGCGGACAGCAGCGGCGAGTCCGTCGCCCGGAACACCAGGACGCCCAGGGCGAGTCCGCCGATCGTCTGGGCCATGACGTTGGCCGAGGAGGCGAGGAAGAGAGGGGTGAACTCCGGGGTGCGGAGGAGCTGTCGGTAGCCGCGCATGCGCAGAGTCTGGGAGGCGCGCCGGTGCCCCGTTAGTGTTTCGCGAGGGCGCGAAAGGTGGGGGGGACGGGCATGGGCTGGTGGCAGATCACCGCCGACACCCTCGCCGCGAGCCGCTTCTGCCTCTCCCCGCTCGCCGAGACGTTCGCCGCGCTGAAGCTGCTGCACTCGAACGTCGCCGCCCACCCCGGTGAACGCGGGTGGCTGGACGCCCATCTGCCGGACTACCGGGCCCGGCTGGCCGCCGACCCGGTGACGGCGCGGCTGGTGCGGGCGGGGCTCGGCAAGGACTGGATCGCCGACTTCCTCACCCCGACGCCCCGGCACGGGGAGACGTTCGCGGACGGCGTCGCGCGGGTGCGCGCGGCCGACCCCCGCCGAGCCCGGGCTCACCTGACCGTCTCCCTCGCCGGGCCCCTTCCCGCCGTGCTGGACCGCGACGACCTGCCCGAGCGGGCTGCCGCGCTGCTGGAGTACGTCTGGGCGCGGGCCGTGCGCCCGGACTGGGAGCGGCGCCGGCGCGTCCTGGAGGCCGACGTGGTGGCCCGGACCGCGCAGGTGAGCCGGGGCGGCTGGGCGGCCGTGGTGGACTCGCTGCGGCCGGGCCGCACGCGGTGGCTCGGCGGCAACCGGCTGCAGGTGAACCTGCACGAGTATCCGCCGCGCGAGGTCTCCGGCGCCGAGCTGCTGTTCGTGCCGGTCACCCCGAAGGGCGGCTGGGTGTCCTGGGAGGAGCCCGGCCGGTACGCCCTGGTCTATCCGTGCGCGGGCGCGCTCACCGACCCGGCGGTCCGGGCGGCGCCCGCGAGCCTCGGCGCGCTGCTCGGGCCCGCGCGGGCCGCGGTGCTCGTCCTGCTCGACTCCCCGCTCAGCACGACCCAGCTGGTCGCCGTGACGGGCCAGGGCCTCGGCTCGGTCGGGCGGCATCTGCGGGTGCTGCTGGACGCGGGGCTGGTGCAGCGGCGGCGGGCCGGCAGGTCGGTGCTGTACGCGCGGACGGCGGCGGGCCAGGTGCTGGTGGAGGCCCAGCACCCCGGCACCGGCCCGACACCCGCCGGGGCTAGCATCCGCTCATGACGACTACCAACGGTTCCTCTCCCCTCGACGTCGAGATCGGTGCGCTCCAGGGCGGTTCCGCCGAGCTGTCCCAGTACGCGGGCCAGGCGGTGCTCGTGGTGAACGTGGCCTCCAAGTGCGGTCTGACCCCGCAGTACAACGGGCTGGAGAAGCTCCACGAGCGGTACGCCGAGCGCGGTTTCACCGTCCTCGGGGTGCCCTGCAACCAGTTCCTCGGCCAGGAGCCGGGCAGCGCCGAGGAGATCGCCGAGTTCTGCTCCGCGACCTACGGCGTGACCTTCCCGATGACCGAGAAGGTCGAGGTCAACGGCGAGCACCGGCACCCGCTGTACGAGCGCCTGACCGGCTTCGCCGACGCCGAGGGGCACAGCGGGGACATCCGCTGGAACTTCGAGAAGTTCCTGATCGGCCGGGACGGCACGGTCGTCGCCCGCTTCTCCCCGCAGACCGAGCCGGAGTCGGCGGAGGTCGTGGCGGCGATAGAGGCCCAGCTCGCCTGAGACACCACCGCTTGACCTTGCCCCTGGGGCAGGCCCGAGCGTCCTCCGTCGTCGGGCGGATGAGCCGCCCGATGACGGAGGATGCCGTGGTGGACGTACCGGACCGGGACCTGCTCACCATCGGGGCGTTCGCCGCGCGCGCCCGGCTGTCGGCCAAGGCCCTGCGGCTCTACGACCGGCTGGGGCTGCTGGCCCCGGCGCACGTCGACGAGGCGACCGGCTACCGCTACTACCGCGCCGGCCAGGTGGAACGGGCCCGGCTGGTGGCGATGCTGCGGCGGCTGGACATGCCGCTCGCCCGGATCGCCGAGGTGGTCGCGGCCGGCGACGGGCCCGCGGCGGCCGAACTGCTCGGCGCGTACTGGGCGGATGTCGAGGCGCGGGTGGCGGGGCAGCGGACGCTCGCCGCGTACCTCCGTGGACGGCTGTCGGGGAGGAGCTCCGAGATGTACGGAACGTTCACGGTCGAGACGGTGGAGACGCCCGCGCAGGTGGTGATCACCGAGAAGCGGCACACGCTGGCGGACGAGCTGCCGGCGTGGATCGGGGCGGCGCTGGGCCGGCTGGAGGAGGCGGCACGGGAGTGCGGCGGGGTGGCCGGGGTGCCGTACGTCGCCTACTACTCCGACGTGTCGATGGAGAGCGACGGGCCCGCGGAGGCGTGCGTGCCGGTCGCGGACGAGGCGGCGGCGCGGGCCTGGGCGGAGCGGCGGGGGCGGGCGTGGGAGACGGCCGTGCGGGCGGAGCCGGCCGGGCGGCTGGCGTACACCAGGATCACCAAGGCGCAGGTGGCGTACCCGCAGATCCTGGCCGCGTTCGAGGCGGTGGAGGAGTGGATGGCGGCGCAGGGGCTGACGGCGACCGGGCCCGGCCGGGAGCTGTACTTCGCGGACTGGGCGGCGGCCGGGGCCGAGGACCCGGTGTGTGACGTGGCGTTCCCGGTGGGCTGACCCGCCCGGTGGGCAGCCCTGGGCACGAGCGGAGCCCTCTCGGCAAGGACGGCGATGCTGGTCGAGAGGGCTCTGCCGGTGCTGCTGGTGCGGGTGTCGGTCCCGGGGTCAGGCCTTGACCGAGGTCACGAAGGCGTTCCACGCGTCGGCGGGAAACGCCAGCTTGGGGCCCTCGGGGATCTTGGTGTCCCCGAGCTCCAGGGCCTCTTCGACGGTCGACCTGACCATCACGCAGGCGCCGTTGTTGTTGGTGTAGGAGGACGTCGTCCACGTTTCCGTGGCGCCCAGACGAATTGCCATGTTCGCTCCGTTGCCAGTTGCGTTTACGCCAACCCGTGCTGGTGGTTGGCGTGATCGACGCTACTCGCCCACATCCTCGTTCGGAGCAGTCATTCACTCGACTGGATGGCATATTCCAGGGGAGACTTCCAGTCAGGCGTGTCAGGGGTGTAGCATCCCTCGCTTTGCCCGGTGAAAGGTCCCGTCCCGACGGCGGGTCAGCGGGCGTAGTCCTTCGCGAGGCGCTCGATGAGCTGCCGCGACTGGTCCACGTTCAGCGACTGCGCGCGCAGGTGCTCGTACATCACCGTGTACTTCTGCACGTCGAGCGGCTTCTCCAGGTACAGGTCGCTGGTGACGCCCTCGATGTACACGACGCTGGAGTCGGCCGCGTCGGCGAACTCCAGGATCGAGTACTGGCCGTTGATGCCGGCGTGCGCGCCGACCTCGAACGGCAGCACTTGCACGGTGATGTGGGGCAGCTGCGACATCTCGATCAGATGCTCCAGCTGCTCGCGCATGACTTCCTTGTTGCCCACGACCCGGTGCAGGGACGCCTCGTCCAGCACCACCCACAGCCGCAGCGGGTCCGTCTCCGCGGTGATACGGCCCTGCCGGCGCAGCCGGACCTCGACGCGCTTGTCGTTGTCCGCCTCCGACGCCTCGGGCGAACCGCCCCGGATGATGGCCTCGGCGTACGCCCGCGTCTGCAGCAGTCCGGTGATGATCTGGGGTTCGTAGACCCGGAGCGACTCGGCGTCCGTCTCCAGGCCGATGTAGACGGAGTAGGGGATGTCGCCGAAGGCGTGCCACCAGCCCTGCTGGCGGGAGTCCTTGGCCATCTGCATCAGCGAGTCGACGATCCGCTGGTCCTCGACCTCGTAGACCCCGCACAGGTCGCGCACGTCGCGCTGGCTGATGCTGCGCCGCCCGTTCTCCAGGCGGCTGATCTTCGACTGCGACACCAGCAGCCGCTCGGCCACTTCCTCCGCCGTCATGCCCTTGAGCTCCCGGAGCCTGCGGAGCTCCTGGCCCAGCCGGCGCCGCCTGACGGTGGGATTGACATTGGACGCCACGGGACGTGCACCTCCGGCTGCGTGCCTCTACTTTGCGTATCTGCTGTTGAGCAGACTGCCACCAAGGTGCTTCCTACCGCTGGGAAACGGTGGATATGCGACGGGTACACGCCAGTTCGGACACGGCACGCCGAGCGGGGCGGCGAGAGTCTGCGCTCTCTCCGCCCCGCTCGGACAGCGGCTCCCGGTGACCGGGTTCTGGGGTCCCGTGCTGCGTGTGCCGGTCGTGGGTCGTACTGGTGCGGTGCCGTGTGCTGGTGGTGCGCTGCCGTGCTGCCGGCGCGGCGCGGCTCAGTGGGCCGCGGCGCGCGCCATGGTGCCGCGGCGCGGCTGCATCGGAACACCGCGGGCGGGTTCCGCTGCGGCCCGGGTTCCGCCGGCGGCCTGACGGCCGGGCGGGGCCGGGCTGCGGCGCGGCTGTGCCGCCACGCCGTTCTGGACGTCCATCACGGCGTGCGCCACGAGGCCGCCCATGGGGTCGTGCCTGATCAGGTCCCGCAGCCGGGAGCGGGACGAACGTCCCTCGTTGCCCGGATACAGGTGCTTGCCGAGGCCGACCGCGTGGGCCAGGGCGGCGAGCGCCGCGGTCCGCGGGTCCGGCGGTACGCCGGTGCGGATCGCCGAATCCAGCCGGGCCCTGATCTCCCGGCTGATCTCGTTGTCCGTCGCCTGGTAGCGAGTCGTCGGCAGCACTCCGCACATCTGGCCGGCCACGGCATGCACCATGCCGCACCGCTCCAGATGCGAGAGGTAGGTCTGGCGGAGCCCGAGACGCGGCCCGCCAATCCAGTTCACTGCCCGCACGGGAGCGCCGCGCCTACGCAGCAACTCCAACGCGCAGTCCAACGTTGGATCTCCAGTCGGCCGTGGTACGACCACGGCGATACGATCCCCGTCTGGGGCTATCCGTCCGGCCAGCGCCAGCTCTACTAGCTGTGCTCCGGCCAGACCGAGGTCGAGCGACTGCGGCTGCGCAGTGGTACCCGTGGTCGGGTCCAGTGCCAGCAACAGAAGCTCCTCCGGAAGTGTTCTGCGGCTCCTGCCCATCCATGCCTCCCCGCGTGGATGAATGACAGGGTGACCCCTCTCACATTGGTCTGTCGAGGGTGCGTGACCGGTTCGTAGTGGAACCAGTAGGTATGTCGTTCTCGTCTACCGGATGGGTCCGGTCCGCGCACAGGACACTGGTACATGGTTCGGACAGCGCCGGAGAGCGGTGTCAGGGCGGCGGTTCACGGTTCGTACGCGCACGCGGGGAGTGCGGCGCGAGGAGGAGGCATCGGTGGCGGGCGAGTCCCCCGACAGGTCGAAGCAGCGCGAGTCGTCGGCAGAACCGACGTCGGGGAGCGCGGGTCCGGTTCCCGAGGCCAGGAGTGAGGCGGCGGACACGCGCGAACCGCGCGACCCCCGCCTCGCGGTGGCCCGGGACGCGGAGGGATCCTCCAGGCGCGGGGGTGTCGACACGGCGACCCGTGTCCTGTCCGCACGCACGTCCGAGGACGACCGGACGCCCCCGGAACAGCCGGCGGACGCCGGGCGGGGCGAGAGCGACCCGGACGGCGAGGACGCGGCTGACGCCGGGCAGGGGGCCGCGGAGGGCTCCGCGAGGTCTTCGGGTACGGGTTCCGGTTCGGGCTCCGGTTCCGCCGGGGCTGCCGAGGACGAGCCGGAGGGTGACGCCGCCGCCGGTGACGGGCGGCTGCGGGACGCCGTGGCCGCGTGGGTCGCTTCGGCGGACGAGGACAAGGAACCTGCGGCCGCCGAGGACGCCGACAGGGCCTCTGCGGACGCCCAGCGGGGCGCTGGTGGCGCGGAGGAGCCCACGAAGGACGCCCAGGAGGCCGGGGAGCCCGCCGGGGCCCCAGAGGCCGTCACAGGCGCCGAGGACGGCCGTGAGGCCGGGCGCGCGGACGAGCCGACCGATGCGCAGGAGGACGGCCAGGAGGCCGCCGAAGACGCCGACGAGCCGGCCGGCGCCCAGGACGAGTCCGAGGACGGCCGGGAAGCCGCGGGAGCGGTGTCCGAGAAGGCCGGGGAGGGCACTGACGGGCCTCGTGCGTCCGAGGCGGACCGTTCCGGCACCGCCGGTGACGCGGGAGCGGCGAAGGCCGACTCCGACAGCGAGGCGGGCGCTGCCGCGTCCGCGGCGGAGCCGGAGACCGACGGGAAGGCCGAGCCGAAGACCGAGGCGAGGGCTGCCCGGGAGACCGAGCCGGAGACCGACGGAAACCCCGAGCCGAAGGCCGACGCGAAGCCCGAGCCGGAAGCCGAACCCAAGCCCGACACGAAGACCCAGCCGAAGGCCGACACGAAGCCCGAACCGGAAGCCGAACCCAAGCCCGACACGAAGACCCAGCCGAAGGCCGACGCAAAACCCGAACCGGAAGCCGAACCCAAGGCCGGTGCGGAGGTCCAGCCGGAGGCCGGTGCCAAGGGGCAGTCGGAGGGCGGTGATCGTGATGGCGGCAAGGGCGGTAAGCCCGCCGATCCTCGTGTCTCCGGCGACGCCGCCGCCGCTTCGAAGCCCGGCGCGGACGCAGAGGCAGACGCAGACGGCGACTCCGGCGAGGAGGCCGGGGCGGACGGCCGCGGCGAGACCGCTCGTGGCGGACCCGTCGATCAGCCCACCGCCGTCTTCAAGGCCGTGCGGCCGCCCGTCGACCAGCCCACCACCATGCTGAAGCTCGGCGGCACCGCCAAGGACGTCCCCGAGAAGGAGTCCGAGCGGACGAGCAAGTTCGTCGCGCTCAAGCCCCTGGACGACCCGTCGACCCGGAAGCCGGCGGCCTCCACCCAGGCCCCGCAGGCGCCGAAGGCCCCGCAGGCGCCCAAGGCCGCCCCCGCCGACGCGACCGCGCCCGTGCCCACCGTCGGCCCGGAGCGGACCACGCAGCAGCCGCTGCCCCCGAAACCGCCGCTGGACCTGCTGGCCGAGCTGACGAACACCCCGCCGCCCCCGGACACCCCGCTGCGCACGGCCGTGCGGCGGGTGAAGATCTGGACGCCGCTGGTGCTGCTGCTGGTGGTCGTCTTCGCGGTCGTGCAGAGCGTGCGCCCGCTCCCGACGCCCACCCTCGACCTCACGGCGAAGGACAGCTACACCTTCGAGGGCGGAAACGTCGACATCCCCTGGCCCGCCAAGGGCCAGGCCGCGCTGGACGTGCAGGGCATCGGTACGTTCGGCTCGTCCGGCGAGCAGAAGCCCGTGCCGATCGCCAGTGTCGCCAAGGTCATGACCGCCTACGTCATCCTGCGCGACCACCCGCTCGAGAGCGGCGACGAGGGGCCGAAGATCGAGATCGACCAGGCCGCCGAGGACCAGTCCGACGCCGGCCAGGAGTCCACCGTCGACGTGACGAAGGGCGACAAGATCACCGAGCGGGAGGCCCTGGAGAGCATCCTGATCGCGTCCGCGAACAACGTGGCGCGGCTGCTGGCCCGCTGGGACGCGGGGTCCGAGAAGTCGTTCGTGCAGAAGATGAACGACGCCGCCAAGGACCTCGGCATGAAGAACACGACGTACACCGACCCGTCGGGCCTGAACAACACCACCGTCTCCACGGCCGTGGACCAGGTGAAGCTCGCCAAGGCGGCCATGGAGCAGCCCGCCTTCCGCGAGGTCGCGGCGATGATGTCGTACGTCGACTACAAGGGCACCAAGCACGACAACTGGAACCGCCTGGTCGGCTCCAACGACGTCACCGGCATCAAGACCGGCACCACCACCTCGGCGCTCGGCAACCTCGTCTTCTCGGCGAAGAAGGACGTCGACGGCGAGACCCGCCGGATCATCGGCGCCGTGGTGCGCCAGCCCGCCGGCGGACCGGACAACACCATCCTGGGTGCCGCGCTCCACGAGGGCGACAAGCTGATCCGGGCCGCGCAGGGCGCGCTGGAGTCGGCGACGATCCTGAAGAAGGGCACGGTCGTCGGGTACGCGGACGACGGACTCGGCGGCCGTACACCGGTCGCCGTCACCGAGGACGTCACGGCCGTCGGCTGGGCGGGCCTGTCCGTCAAGCTGACGTTCGCCGCGGACGACCTGCCGCACACGGCGAAGGCCGGCACCAAGGTGGGCACGCTCACCGTCGGTGACGGCACGACCGGCGCCGTGAAGGTCCCGGTCGCCCTCCAGGAGGACCTGGTGGAGCCGGGCTTCGGGGCCAAGCTCACGCGCCTCGGCTGACCGGGACGCGGACCCGCACGACCGCACCCCGCCGGTAACGGCCCGTCCGGGCGCCGCCCGGCGGGGTGCGTGCTAGCGTCCCGAACCGGGACAGGTCGCCGTTCGCGGCGGCCACGGCCGTGAACCGGGGGGAACGGAACACGGCCGGGAGGAAGAACGAGCCGAGAACAGAAGATCGGGACACGGGGAGTGCCTTCGAGTGGCCACTGCGGAGCCGACACGCGCCGACGACGCCGAGCCGGGCCCGGTATCCGGCCCGCGAATACGCGTGCCCGCTGGGCCGGCAGGCGCTTCGCGGGAGGAGACCGGCGGACCCGGCCGTGACGTCGCGTCCCGGCTGCACCCCGTCCTGCTGACCCTGCGTGAGCGCATGCTGCGGCATCCGGTCCTGTCCGTCACCGGGCTGGCCGGCGTCCTCCACGTCGTCTGGTTCTTCACGTTCGCGAACAGCGGTGGCGATCTGGCCGCGCAGGACGCCTGGGCCGAGTTCGTCGGCCGGCACCCGGACTCGGCGTACAACCTCGCCTGGTACGGCGGCATGCACCCGGTGTCGTACAGCGTGGTGTCGCCGTACCTGATGTCGGTGCTGGGCGTGCGGACGACGATGATGATCGCGGGGACGGTCTCGGCCGGGCTGCTCACGCTGCTCCTGCTCCGCAGCCGCGCCGTCCGCAACCCCCTCTGGGCGTCCCTGGCCGGGGTGTTCGGGCTGTTCTGCAACGCCGTGTCGGGCCGCGTGACCTTCGGCCTGGGCATGATGTTCGCTCTCGGCGCGGTCGCCGTGGTGTTCTGCTGGCCCCACCGGTGGCGTTACAAGCGCTGGGCGAAGGCCCTGTGCGCGGCGCCGCTGGCCGCGCTGGCCACGATGTCGTCCCCGGTGGCGGGCCTGTTCGTGGGGCTCGTGGCCGTGGCGCTGTTCCTGCAGAAGCGCCGCCCGGGCGCCTGGGCGCTGGGCCTGGCGCCGAGCGCGGTGGTGGCGGTGTCGGCCTGGCTGTTCCCCTTCTCCGGGACGCAGCCGATGACCTACGCCTCGGTCATCCTGCCGCTCGCGTTCTCCATCCTGGTCTTCGCGCTGGTGCCGCGGGACTGGAAGACGGTCCGGCTCACGGCCGCCGTGTACGGCCTGGGGGTCGTGCTGGTGTGGCTGATCAGCTCCCAGATCGGTTCGAACATCACGCGGCTCGCGATGCTGTTCGCGGGTGTCGCGCTGGTCGCCGCACTCCCCTTCACCGTGCCGCGCAGCCGCAAGTGGTACGCGGTCGTGGTCGCCTTCGTCGGTTTCACGGCGTGGATCGGCTTCAAGTCGGTCGACGACGTCGTCCACACGGCTCCGGCGGCGTCCTGGTCGCGTGAGCTGGCGCCGCTGGTGAACGAGTTGCAGGAGGTCGGCGCCGAGAAGGGCCGCGTCGAGGTCGTCCCCGCCCGCTCCCACCGGGAGGCCTCCGCCCTCGCCCCGTACGTCAACCTGGCCCGCGGCTGGAACCGCCAGGCCGACATGGAACGCAACCCCCTCTTCTACGACGACACGCTCAACTCGGCGAACTACCACGAGTGGCTGAAGCGCTGGGCGGTCCACTACGTCGTGCTGCCGAAGGACGAACCGGACGGCGACGGCGGCGAGCGCGAACGGGCGCTGGTGCAGCGCGGTCTGCCCTATCTGAACCAGATCTGGGGCGACGCCAACTGGCAGTTGTTCAAGGTGACCGCCCCCACGCCGCTGGCCGAGCCGAACACGGTCGTCGACCGGGCCGAGCAGGGCGAGATGGTCCTCCAGGTGAGGAAGGCGGGACGGATCCTGGTCCGCATCCCGTACTCGCCATGGCTGAGCATCGTCGACGCCGAGGGCAAGAGCCTGAAGCCGCCCCAGGAGACGGAGGAGTCCCGGGACCGTCCCGAGGGCGAGCCGAAGACGTATGTCAACGTCAACGGCTGCCTGACGGAGACGGAGGAGGACGCGCACGGCGACCGCTGGACGGAGCTGCTGGCCCCGAAGGCGGGCACGTACCGCCTGGCCGCGCCGTACCAACTGCCCCGGGGAACGCCCTGCCCGGAGGAACTGCGCTGACCCTCAGCGCAGCCGGTCCACATACGTGTCGGTGCCCGGCACCGTGGGGACGAACGGTGCCACCAGTTCCACCCTCCCCAGCCCGGACTCCGCCACGGCCGTGTCCAGGCCCGTGAAGCAGTGCTCCCAGCACTCCCCCGGGTCCGCCTGGAGGAACCACAGCAGGGTCAGTCGGGTGTCGACGCCCTCGACCTGCTTGACGTAGGTCATGCGGTCGCCCGGGAGGGGCGTGGGACGGAAGACGGTCACCAGTGCCGCCGGGGAGCCCGCGAGGCGCTTCGGGAGGTGCCGGGTGCGCAGCCACTCCAGCAGGGCGGCGCGCTGCTCGGGGGTGTCGGACTCGACGACCTGGAGGACCAGGCCCGCGTAGGGGTGGTCGAGGGCGTGGACGTCCCGGGGTCCGGCCGCGCCGTCGCGGTACACCGTCGCCTCGTGGTCCTGGAACGCCGTGAGGACGTGGGTGCGGTCGTGGTAGACGCGGCCGTCGCGGTTGAGGCGCCTGTTGATGGCGACCGTCCAGCGCATGTGGTCGTCGTAGCGGCCGGCGGTGATCCAGTAGGTGGAGAGGTAGCAGCCGGCGGTGACCGGCCGCGCGATCGCCGACTTCTCCGGGTAGCGCAGGAGTTGCAGGTCCCGGGTCGCCACCCAGCGGCGGCCGGCGTACATCCAGGGCATGGCCATCGCGCCGGCGTAGTAGTGGTCGTCCTCGTACCAGCGGTTGTAAGCGTACTCGTGGCCCGGATGCGGCTCGACCATGGTGATCAGGGCGTGGCCGGGGCGGGTGCCGTAGGGGCCGACGGCGGCCAGTTCGGCGTAGAGCTCGCTGCGGGTGTCGTCGCTCATTCCCTTCCCCTTCGTTGGTGGCTGGCCCATACTCTGACGCTCCGTCAGATAATGCGCCAGAGGTCCGGGAGGTCCTGCCATGTCGCTGCTCGCGGGGAAGACCGTCGTCGTGTCGGGGGTCGGGGCGGGGCTCGGGCGGCAGGTCGCGGCGGCCGTGCTGCGGGACGGCGGGCGCGTGGTGCTCGGCGCCCGCACGGCGGCGAACCTGGCGAAGACCGCCGAGGAGCTGGACCCCGACGGGGCGCGCACGGCGTACCGGGCCACCGACATCTCCGACGAGGCGCAGTGCGCGGCGCTGGCCGGGCTGGCGGTGGAGCGGTTCGGGCGGATCGACGCCGTCGTGCACGTGGCCGCGCTGGACGGCCACTTCGGCGGGCTGGAGGACGCGGACTTCGAGGCCTGGCGTGCCGTGTTGGAGGTGAACCTGCTGGGCACCCTGCGGATGACCCGGGCCTGCCTGCCGTCGCTGAAAACGGGCGGCGGATCGGTCGTGTTCATCGGGACGCAGTCGGCGGTGGCGGCCCCGTCGCAGGTGCGGCAGGCGGCGTACGCGGCGTCGAAGGGGGCGCTGACGAGTGCGATGTACTCGCTGGCCCGGGAGCTCGGCCCGCACCGGATCCGGGTCAACACCGTGCTGCCCGGCTGGATGTGGGGGCCGCCGGTGCGGGCGTACGTGCGGCTCACCGCGCGGGCGGAGGGCGTGCCCGAGGCGGCCGTGCTGGAGCGGCTGACCGAGCGGGTGGCCCTGCCCGAACTGGCCGCGGACTCGGACGTGGCCGACGCGGCGGTGTTCCTGGCGTCGGACCGGACGCGGGCGATCACCGGGCAGTCGTTGCTGGTCAACGCGGGGGAGCTGATGCGCTGAGTTCAGATAGCTGAACTGAGGCCAGCACACCGAACATCTTTACCTCCCTTTGACCATACAGTCACTTGTCGTGTTCACGCAGTAGCGCCCACGATGAGCGCCGGGCTGATCCCTGGGAGGGCGCACATGAACGGTCTCGACTGGGCCGTGCTCATCGGCTATTTCGCCGTGATGGTCGCGATCGGCGTCTGGTCGCACAAACGCGTGGACAACGTCAGCGACTTCTTCACCGCCGGCGGCAAGATGCCGTGGTGGCTCTCCGGCATCTCGCACCACATGTCGGGCTACAGCGCGGTGATGTTCACCGGGTACGCGGGCATCGCCTACACCTACGGCGTCACATCCTTCGTCACCTGGTCCTTCCCCATCGCCCTCGGCATCGCCATCGGCTCGAAGCTGTTCGCCCCGCGCATCAACCGGCTGCGCTCCCGGCTCCATGTGGCCTCCCCGCTGGAGTACCTGAAGAACCGCTACGACCTGAAGACGCAGCAGGCGCTGGCCTGGTCGGGCATGCTGCTGAAGATCGTGGACGTGGGCGCGAAGTGGGCGGCGATCGCCACGCTGCTGTCCGTCTTCACGGGCATCTCCCTGAACCAGGGCATCCTCATCACCGGCGGCATCACGGCGATCTACTGCACGATCGGCGGCCTCTGGGCGGACGCGCTGACCGAACTCGGCCAGTTCGTCATCCAGTTGCTGGCCGGCATCGCCATGTTCGTCGCGGTCTTCGTACGGCTCGACGACCACGGCGGCTTCTTCGGTGTCTGGGACTCGCCCGAACTCCAGGGCCATGAGAAACCGCTGGTCGGCCCGTACGGCACGGTGTTCCTGCTCGCCTTCCTCTTCATCAAGCTGTTCGAGTACAACGGCGGCATGCTCAACCAGGCCCAGCGCTACATGGCCACGCCCAACGCCAAGGAGGCCGAGCGGTCGGCCCGGCTGTCGGCGATCCTCTGGCTGGTCTGGCCGCTGGTGCTGTTCTTCCCCATGTGGATGTCGCCGCTGCTGGTCGAGTCGCAGAAGCCGGACGGCTCCGACTCCTACGCCCTGATGACCGAACAGCTCCTCCCCCACGGTCTGCTGGGTCTGGTCATCGTCGGCTTCTTCTCACACACCATGGCCATGTGCTCCTCCGACGCCAACGCCATCGCGGCGGTGTTCACCCGGGACTGCGCGCCCGTGGTGTGGCGCCGGGCGCGGGCGTGGAGCGAGGGGCAGGGCCTGCGCGTGGCCCGGATCGCCACGGTCGTCTTCCTCGGCCTGTCCATGGCGGCGGCGACGCAGGTCAACTCCCCCACGTTCAAGGACATCATCACCGTCGTCATCAAGTGGGTGGCCGGCCTGATGGGCCCGATGGCCATCCCGATGATGCTCGGCCTGCTGCGGCCCTTCCGCCGCTCCGGCCCGACGGCCGCCCTCACCAGCTGGTCGATGGGCCTGCTCGCCTTCTGGCTGGTGAACTACCCGATCAACTGGAACGTCGAGGGCGGCGTCCCGCTCCAGTACCAGGTGTCGATCCCGCTCGCCGTGTCGCTGGTCCTCTACATCCTGATCGGCTTCCTGAAGCCGGAGGACACCCCGGAACGGCTCGCCATCATCGAGAAGATCAACACGGACGGCGACGGGACCGCGGCGGCGGCGATCCCGACACCGGCGGGCGGCGTCGAGGACGCGGTCCGCACGCCGGTGAAGGACTGAGGTCGACGGGCAGCCCCGCCCAACTCGCTTGACCAGCCGCAGAGATGAGATTTGCCGAAGGATTGCTCCCTCGTGTCTTAAAAGTTCAAGCAACCGCTGTGGGATCAGGCACATGAAACCGATCCGCCCCCCACAGGGGGCCCGGGCGGCCCTCATCGCCGCCTGCGCCCTGCTCCTGGTGGCGGGCCGCGCCGACGCGGCGTCGCCCGCCACCCCCCACACCCACCTCAGACCCGGCCCGGTCGATCCCTCGACGGCCACCGCCGCACACGCGCTGATCGCGACCGACGACGACGGCGACGACGACGGCACCGATCGCGACGACCCGACCGCCGGGTTCGCCCAGCAGGCCCGCGCGAAGACGGCCCCCGGCGGCACGGTCGCGCCGGGCGCGCTGGCCGACGCCCGTACCCGGGCGGAACGGCTGCCGTCCGTACCGACCTGGTGGTCTGAGGTCACGCGCGTCCCGCTCCAGCAGGAGGACAAGGGGTACGCCGACCCCGTCGCCTCGAACTTCGGCGCCGGCTGGGGCCTGAACAGCGGCCGCGTCGCCTCCCTCGCCGTGGACGGGCACACGGTCTACATGGGCGCCGCCGACGGCGGTCTGTGGCGCTCGGACGACGACGGACGGCACTGGCGACCCCTGTCCGACCATCAGCCGACCCTCGCCATGGGCGCCCTGGCCGTCAACCCCGCCGACCACAGCCTGTGGATCGGGACCGGCGAGCCCAGCAACTCCGGCGACTCCTACACCGGACTCGGCATCTACCGCTCCACCGACCGGGGCCGCACCTGGAAGCAGGTCGGCAGGCGCATGGACGGCAGTGTCGTCCCCCGGATCTCCTTCGACGGCCAGGGACACGTCTACGCGGCCACCGACGAGGGTGTCCTGCGCCGCTCCGCGGGCGACATCACCTCCGACTGGACGGTCGCCCTGGCCCCCGGCGACCCGGACACCGCCCTCTCCTCGGCGGCCACCGACGTCGCCGTACGCCCCGGAACGGGTGGACGCCAGGTCGTGGCGATGACAGCACGTCAGTTCACCGCCGCGGGCGACGCGAACGGCATCTACGAGTCCGACGACCACGGCAGACCCGGCACCTGGCACAAGGTCACCCCGGCCGGTGACCTCACGGGCGTCACCCCGGGCCGGTCCACCCTGTCGTACTCCGCCGACGGCCACGAACTGTTCGCCCTCGTCGCCGACGGCGCGAAGGGCAGCGACGACGGCGCGGTGTACCGCTCGGCCGACGGCGACCCGGCCGGGCCCTGGACGACCGTCGCCGACGAGGACGTCCTCAAGGCGGCGGGCGCGCAGAACAGCGACCCGGCCGGCAGCGCCTGGTACAACCAGTACGTCGCCGTGGACCCCGCCGACCCGCGGCACGTCTACGCGGCGTTCTCCGAGGTCTTCGAGAGCTGGGACGCGGGCCGGACCTGGGCGACGGTCGGCCCGTACTGGAACTACGGCCTGAAGTGCTACACGCAGGGCCTGGTCGCGGGCGGCTGCCCCATGACCACCCACCCGGACCAGCACGCCATCGCCTTCGGCGCGGACCACCGCGTCTACTTCGGCAACGACGGCGGAGTCTACGAACGCCCGGCCACCCTGCGCCCCGACCCCGTGCTGCCCGCCGAGGGCTGGACCAACCTCAACCAGGACCTGCGCACCCTCCAGTACTACGACGCCGCCTACGCCCGCGACCCGGCCACCGGCGCCCTGTCCACCTGGGGCGGCACCCAGGACAACGGCAACGTGCTGAGCCTGCCCGGCGCGCGCGAGCTGTACCAGCCCTCCGGCGGCGACGGCGGCTTCGTCCTCGCCGACCCGGCGAACGCCGACCACGCCGTGAACGAGTACGTCGACCTGGACCTGCAGCTGACCACCGACGGCGGCCGCTCCGACGGCACGACGCCCTCCTTCACGAACATCTCCCCCGCCTGCGACTGGAATCCGGACCTTCAGGGCTGCGACCCCGGGCCCGAGTTCATCGCCCCTTACACCTCCGACGTGGGGGACCTGAACCACTGGGTCGCGGGCGGCCGGTACGTCTGGGACAACGGCGGCAAGGGCTGGGACACCCGCTGCACGGACACCTCCTGCGACTGGAAGAACGTCCACGACACCGGCGAGAACCACGCCGTCACCGCCCTCGCGGCGAACGGCTCGGTGACGTACGCGGGCTGGGAGGACTGGAGCGGCCCCGCGTACGCCAGCGGCATCGACACCGACGCGGGCGGCACCTGGCACCGGCTCACCGCACCGCTGCCGAACCGGTACGTCACCTCGCTCACCGTCGATCCTGACGACGCCCGCCACGTCTGGGCCACGTACGGCGGCTTCACCCGCAGTTATGTCTCGGGCGCGGGCGAGGGACACGTCTTCGAGAGCACCGACGGCGGCACCACCTGGACCGACCGCACCGGCGACCTGCCCGACGCACCCACCGGGGCGCTCGCCCTGTGGCGCGGGCACGTCGTCGTCGGCACGGACGTCGGAGTCTTCGCCGCCGCGCCCACCGGCAGGGGCGGGTGCACCTGGTACCGGCTGGCCGGTGCCCTGCCCAACGCCGGGGTCGTCTCCCTGGACGTCTCCCCCGACGGCGGGCGGCTCCTGGTGGGGACGCACGGACGCGGGCTGTGGTCGGCCCTCGCGCCGTTCTGATCCCGGGACGTACGCCTCCGCCGGACCGGGCGGAGGCGTACGCGCGGCTCAGTCGTCCTCGTCCAGGGCGCCGGTGACCGTGCCCAGGTCGACGAACTTGAAGTCGGTGTTGTCGCGGACCTCCCCGTCCGCGTCCGTCTCGTCCGGGGTGTTGTGGCCGTCCTGCACCACGAGCAGGCCGTTCGGGTAGCGGGAGCCCAGGGGCGCGTTCAGCACCGCGGCGCCGTCGCACTCCTCGGAGCCGTCGACGGTGCCGGCGGTGATCCGGAAGCCGCTCTCGTACTCGTTGTCCTCGGACACCTCGCGGTCGTACGCGGCGAAGGTGTCGTCGCCCTGGCTGGAGGCGAGCAGGTAGCCGTCGCCGGAGCCCTCGTCGAGGAGGGTGAGGCCCTCGACGTCGGCCGACAGGTGCGTACCGCCGTAGCCGGGGTCGGCGCCCGCGACGCACTCCTCGGTCGCCTCGTCGTAGGTGGCGGGGACGCCGTACTCCCGCACCTTGTCGATCAGCTTCGGCCTGCCGCCGAGGCCGGCGGGCAGCCGCCAGATGCCGACGTCCTCCTGGCCGGCGTAGAGCACCTTGTTCACCGGGTCCACGACCATGCCCTCGACCTGCGGGAGGTCGCCGGGGTCGGTGCAGGGGGTCCAGGACGTGCCGTCGGGCAGGGTGAAGGAGGCGGGCAGGTCGTAGGTGCGGACCTGCCGGTAGGTGACGGCTCCGCCGGGGGTCGTCGTCAGCTCCAGCAGGGCGAGGCGGGTACGGCTGCGCTGACTGACCACCGCGTAGGAGCGGCCCGTCGCCTTGTCCTTCCAGGTGGCCAGGCCGTAGGGGGTGGCCTGGTCGTTGACCTCGTCCTGGCTCCTGGAGAAGACCAGCGGGGCGTTCGGGTCGGTGATGTCGGTCAGCGGCCGCGCGGCGCCCGGGGTGATGCGGTAGATCCGCAGGTGGTCGCGGCCCCGGTCGGTGACGACGGCGACGTCGGCGCGGCCGGTCGGCAGCGGGAACCCGGAGATCAGGTCCACGTTGTTGAAGCGGCCCGGCTTGTCGTCGGGGGCGGGCGCGGGCGGCGCCGGAATGGACTGCACCTCCTTGCCGGCCAGGTCGTACACGCGCAGCCCGCCTTCCTTGGCGGTGGCGATCACCAGGCTGGCGTCCGGGTCGGCGGCGTTGCGCCAGATCGCCGGGTCGTCGGCGTCGGCGTTGCCGCCGGCGTCGTCGCCGTACAGGGCCGGGGTCTCGCTGGTGGCGGTCACCTCCGGGAGCCCCGGGTCGTACGCCTGGGCCGAGGTGGGCAGGACCGCCACGGCCGTCAGGGCCGCGAGGATCGCGGCCGTCTGTGTCCCGCGCAGGTTGCGCACAGTGCCTCCACGAAGGGGGATGAACGGACGAGACCCGGTGGGGCAGCGCCGGGGGTGATCCCGGGATCGGGCCGTGCAGATCCTGAGGACCGAAGGTGACGGCGTGACCTCCGCCCGGTGACGCGACCATGCCAGGGCGATGAGCAATGGGAGCGGCCGAGGGAGGTGAAGGGGCCTTAGGCGCCCCGCGGGTACCGCGCCAGCCAGCCCGGGGACGAGCCGGCCGGGCCGTGCAGGGCCGGGCCCTGGGTCATCTCCATGGCGAAGTCGTCGGCCAGTTCCAGGATCGTGGGGCGGCCCTCCAGCTCGGCCAGCCAGGCCGGCGGCAGGGCCGTCTCGCCGTGCAGGGCGCCGAGGAGGCCGCCGGTCAGGGCGGCGGTGGCGGCGGAGGGGCCGTCGTGGTTGACGGCGAGGCACAGCCCGTGCCGGACGTCGGCGGCGACCAGCGCGCAGTACACGGCGGCGCCGACGAGACCCTCCGCGGTGCCCGCCCCGCTCAGCTCGGCGACGCGCTCGGGCCCGGGCATGCCCTGCCGTACGGCGCCCAGCGCGTGCTGCAGCGCGTCCGACACGGGCTGGTGCCCGGGCCGGGCGGCGAGCAGCGCGAAGGCCCGCTGCACGGCACCGTCGAGGCTCTCGCCGAGGGCCAGGGCGTGCACGATCACGGCGTACGCGCCCGCCGCGAGGCAGGCCGTGGGGTGCCCGTGGGTCTGCGCCGCGCACTCCACCGCGAGCTGGGCGACGAGCTGCGGCTCCCACCCCACGAGCAGTCCGAACGGGGCGGACCGGGCAGCCGCCTCGGGCCCGGCCTCCCCGGGGTTCTTGGGCGCGTCCGGGGTCCCCATGGTGTCGTCGCCGAGCCCCAGCAGCAGGGCGCGACTGGGATCCCGCCGCGCGTACAGCCACTCCTCCCGCGCGAGCCACCCGTCGTCCTTGCGGCGCTCGTCGGGGCCCCAGTCCCGCTGGGTGGCGGCCCAGCGCAGGTAGGCGCGGTGCAGATCGGTCGGCGGGTGCCAGGCGCCGGTGTCCCGCCGGACCTGGGCCCGGATCAGCCCGTCGACGGAGAACAGGGTGAGCTGCGTGAGGTGGGTGACGGCACCGCGTCTGCCGTAGGCGGGGGCCAGGTCCACCAGGCCCTCCGCCCCGTACGCCTCCCGGATCCCCTCGATGGTCATCCCGTCGACGGGCGCCCCCAGCGCGTCCCCGACGGCCGCGCCGAGCAGCGTCCCCCGCACCCGGCTCCGGAAGTCCTGCTGCTCCGTACGGCCCCAGACGGCACCGGCAGTCGCACCCACCTTGACCTCCCCAGGCACCGTCCATACGTACGACAGCTCAGCACTGTAATCGAACGGGGACGGTGGGTCTCAGCCCGTGCGGAGGACCCGGAAGCGGTCCGGGTGGGACGGGTCCCGGTCCGCCACCTGGGTCGGTGCCCACGTCCACTGCCACACGCCGATGCCGGGCGTGCGGGAGAAGCTGATCCGGCCGCGGGTGCCCTCGACCGCGACGTGGGGCCAGGACGCGGCGATGCGTGCCCGGTCCGTGCCGTGGGAGCGCAGGAGGTCGGCGAGGACCGCGATCGTGTCGTAGCCCTCGAACGCGACGAAGGAGGGCGCCGCGGCCAGCCGCTCGCGCAGGGCCGTTTCGACGCGGGTGCCGAGTGGGCCGAGGTGCTCGGGCAGGTAGCGCAGGAACGGGACCGCGACGCTGTCGTCGCCCAGCAGCGCCGACCACGCCGGGAACTCCGGCTGCCCGGCCGGCGCACCGATCATGACCTGGGTGAGGCGCTGGTCGCGGCGGACGGCCCGGACGACCGGCACCGCCGGTTCCGGGAAGCCGGCCAGGAGGAGCAGGGCGGTCGCGCGGGTGTCGGCGAGTGCGTCGCACAGGGCCGTGGGGGTGAGGGCGCGCAGGTCGAGTTCGGTGACGGTGCCGCCGCGTGGGGCGAGGTGGTCCCGGAGGATGCGGGTCCCGGACGCCCAGTACGCGCTGGGTTCGGTCGCCACGGCGATACGGCTGTGGCCCGCGCCGAGGAGGAAGTCCGCGTAGCGGCGCCAGCCGTGCGACTGCGCCGGGGCGAGACGCGCGACCCACTGCGTCGGCTCCTCGGTCAGCGCGTCCAGGACCCCTGACGAGCAGAGGAACGGCACGCCGAGCGCGTCGGCCTCGGTGGCGGCGGCGCGCGCGACGACGCTGTGGAACTCCCCGGCCAGGGCGGCCACACCGAGGCGGGCCAGCTCCGCCACGGCCGCGGTGGCCTGCCGCGGGTCGGCGGCGGTGTCCCGGACCACGAGCTCCAGTGGCCTCCCGGCGATCCCGCCGGTGTCGTTGACGTGGTCGACGGCCAGTTCGAGTCCGGCGAGCAGGTGCCGGCCCGCCTCGACCCAGCCGGGCGGGGTCAGCGGCACGAGGGCGCCGATCCGGATCGCCGACGGTTCCGAGGGCCCGAGGTCCTGAGAGGTCATGACCCTGATCATTCCGTCCCCGGGGGTGACGGCCAAGCCGCTCACGTGGTCTCCTCATGCGGCACGTGCGAGAGCGGCACGTGGGAGAGCGGAGGGCGTATGGACAGGCGGGGCGTGTGGGGGCGCGGTGTGCGGGTCGGCCTGCTGATGGCCTGCGTCCCGGGCCTGCCGTGGGCCGCTCTCGCCCTGGGGGTGGCCGCGGTGGAGTTCCTGCGGGGAGGGGACACGCGGCTCGCCGCCCATGACGTGCGCTACGGCGGGCTGCTGCTGGGAGGGAGCGTGCTGGCCGGGCTGCTGATGGGCTCGCTCCTCGCGGGAGGGCTGGCCCTCGCTGCCCGCGTCCTCACGCGCGCAGGGGGACTCGCCCTGGCGGGAGGGGTGCTGGGGCTGCTGGTCTTCCCCGGCGAACTCGCGGTCGTCGGCATGGCCACGGACGGGGCGTACGCGCAGATCGGGACGACGTTCCTGGCCTGGCCGGTCATGGCGGTGGTGGCGGCGGCGCACAGCGCCGACATCGTGGGCCGCACTCGCGCGCGTACCTGGCTCTGGGTGCCGGGGCCGGCACGGCGGCTCGGGCGCGGCTGACCGTGCCCGAGCCGGCCGGCTCAGTTTTCGACGGAGGTCGTTTCCGAATTCTCGGCGTTTTCGGTGTTCCCGGCGTTCTCGGGGTCCTCATCGCTCCGCTTCTTCAGGGCGAGTTCCCGCGCCAGCCTTTCCGAGTACAGCCTCATTTCCGCTTCTTTGCGCTCGTCGAACACCGATGCCTCCTTGAATGCAGGGGTGTTGGAAGAAAAAACCCAGGGGTGGGGAACGGTCCGGCGGGGACGCGCTAGGACCGGGGGTGGCTAGGACCGGGGGTGGCTGGGAGCCGGGAGTGAGGGTGCCGAACGGTGGGGTTCGTCAGGGATCAGCCGCCGCACCATCGCACACCTCCCGGAAACAACTCGACCAGACCACAAGCCTCTTGGCTCGAAGATTACCCCACTCCCCCGCATTACGTCACGGTCGAATTACGCCCGCACACAGGTAATTCGCATGCCGTTCACCCGGCGAGGACAGATCCAGCGGTTGGGGGGACAACAGCGGCCGCTCCCGGGAAGAATGATCGACATGGCCACCTCCACAACCTCACGCGGCGGGCTGTCCCTCGCCGCCTTGCTGCTCACCGCCACCATCGCCCTCTACATGGCGCTCGTCGCCTTCGGGAACATCACCGACTTCGGAACCAACCAGCAGTTCGTCCGTCATGTTCTGGCCATGGACACCACGTTCAAGGACGAGGACCTGATGTGGCGGGCCATCACCAGCCAGGGGCTCCAGGACGCCGCCTACGTCGCGATCATCGCGTGGGAGACCGTCGCCGCGCTCGTCCTCATATACGGCAGCTGGCTGTGGGCCAGACGCGATGCGGCGCGTGCCCGGCGCATGTCGACGTACGGGCTGCTGATGGTGATGCTGCTGTTCGGGGCCGGGTTCATCGCGATCGGCGGTGAGTGGTTCTCGATGTGGCAGTCCAAGAGCTGGAACGGGCTGGACGCCGCGACCCGGATCTTCCTGTTCAGCGGGGTCGTGCTGATCGTCAACCAGCTGTCGGCCCCGCGGTCGGAGACGTCCGCTACTTGACCACCGTCACGGTCGTGCCGACCGTGCCGAACGCCCACAGGGCCGAGCCGTCCGCCTTCCGCATCCGGACCCCGCCCGTCTGCGTGCCGGACGCGGCGGGCGGCGGCGAGGCCCCGTCGACCGCGTTGGAGAAGGCGACGGAGACGCCGGACTTCGCGGCGAAGTAGACGATGTGCTCGATCTGGACGCCGTCCGAGCCGGTGGTGGCCGCGTTGCGGGACGACACCGTGTACGTGCCGGGGTCGGGGGAGACCGTGCCCGGCCACACCGTGAACGTGCGGCGCGACGCCTCGCTCGCGTCGACCAGCCACACCCGCTTCTCCCCCAGGGAGTAGACGATGCGCCGGCCGGTGCCGGAGCCGTCGGGCACCCGCGCCGGGGCCGAAGCGGCGGGAGTGGGCTGCGCGCCCGCCGACGCCGCGCTGCTCGGCTTGGCCGAGGTGGCGGTGGGGTGCGGGCCCCGGTCCGCCTGCACGGCCAGGACCGTCACCGCGGCTATCGCTCCCACGGTCAGCCCGGTCGCCCAGGCCCACGAAGGAAGTCGGGCAGGCACCGGCACGCATCTCCTCAGTCACGGGACCCCGCACACCCGGGGTTCCGATCATCGTACTGCGCGCGTGCCGGTCCCCTGGCGGCTCAGGGCCCCCCGAGGGGCTTGCGGACCGGGACGGGACCGGTGCCGGCGCCGTGGGCGGTGTAGCGGGGGGAGCGCACCGGCGCCGGGTAGGCGAGGTGCACCAGCCGGGACTGCTCCTGCCGCATGTGCGTGAGCGACTCCAGGATGTAGCCCACGAGCAGGACGAGCGCCGCGATGGTCATGATGGCGGCGGCGAGGACCGCCGTCGGGAGGCGGGGCACGCTGCCCGTCCGCACGAACTCGGTGACGACGGGGACGCCGAGGATGACCGAGACCAGGGCCAGCACGCCCGCGATCAGGGTGTGCACGAGGGAGGGCCGCTCGCGGCGCGCCAGGTCGAGGATGACCCGCAGGATGCGCCAGCCGTCCCGGTAGGTGCGCAGCTTGCTCTCGCCGCCCGCGGGCCGGACGCGGTAGTCCACGGCGACCTCCGCCGTGGGGAGCCGCAGGTGCAGGGCGTGGATGGTCATCTCGGTCTCGGTCTCGAACTCGCGGGCCAGGGCCGGGAAGGACTTCACGAACCGCCGCGAGAAGACCCGGTAGCCGCTGAGCATGTCGGTCACGTCGTTGCCGAACAGCGACCGCACCGCCCCGGTGAGCAGCTTGTTGCCGGCCGCGTGCCCGGCCCGGTAGGCCCCGTCGGCCGTCACCCGGCGGGCGCCGACGACCTGGTCGTAGGGCCCCTCGAAGAGCAGGTCGACGAGGTCCCGGGCGCGGGAGGCGTCGTAGGTGTCGTCGCCGTCGACGATGAGCAGGGCGTCCGCGTCGACGTCGGCGAAGGCGCGGCGGATGACGTTGCCCTTGCCCTTGCGGGGCTCCGTCCGGACGATCGCGCCCGCTTCCCGGGCGATCTCCACCGTGCGGTCGGTGGAGGCGTTGTCGTACACGTAGATGTCGGCTTCGGGGAGGGCCGCCCGCAGGTCGCGGACGACCTTGCCGACGGCCGCCTCCTCGTTGTGACACGGCACGACACACGCGATCGTCGGCTCCACGACCACTCCTCACTCGGACCGATGTCTCATTCGGTAGGAAATCATGCGATATGAGCGCGCCTGGGCGGTGAGGGCGCGCCGGGTCGTTACGCTCGCCGTGTGCCGGTCCTCGCATCTGTGACACAGCGCGTGCGCGACACCCTCAGGGGCATCTGGCGCGAGGCCGCCAAGTTCGGCGTCATCGGGGCCCTGGCGTTCGTCGTCGACAACGGCGGCTACAACCTGCTCGTCTTCGGGCTGCCCGGAGGCGCCGGGGGCGGGGTGATGCGGGACTCCCCCGTCCGGGCGTCGGTCGTCGCGACCGCTGCGGCGGCCCTGTTCAGCTGGGCCGGGAACCGCTACTGGACCTACCGCCACCGGCACCGCGAGCAGGTGAGCCGCGAACTCGCCCTGTTCCTCGTCGCGAACGGGGTCGGGCTCGCCATCACCGCGGGGACGGTCTTCGCCTCCCGGCATCTGCTCGGGCTCGACTCGGCGCTCAGCGACAACACCGCCCGCATCCTCGGCTGGGCGCTGGCGACGCTGTTCCGCTTCTACGCCTATAGGCGCTACGTCTTCGTCGCTCCCTGAGCGGTCGGCGCCCGACGAGCGGCTAGCATCCGGCATATGGGACAAACAGGATGGGTGCGGCAGCGCTGGATCTGGGGACTGGCCGCCGTCGCCGCGGGCTGCTGCCTGGCCACGGTCCTCGTGTTCGCCCCCGGGTACCTGAGTCCCGACAGCCTCGACCAGCTCCGGCAGGCCGAGGGGAAGACACCGCTGACCGACTGGCATCCGCCGGTGCTGAGCCTGGTGTGGCGGGCGCTGATCGCCGTGACCGGCTCGATCGCGTCCCTGCTCGTCCTGCAGTCCCTCGTCCTCTGGGGCGCGCTCTGGGTCCTGGCCTGGTGCGTGTGGGCGCTGACCGGGAGCCGGGGCGGTTCGCTCGCCGTGCTCGGCCTCGGGCTGACGCCGTTCGTGCTGACCTTCGCCGGGGTGGTGTGGAAGGACGTGCACGCGGCGTTCGCGCTGCTCGCCGCGTGCGCGGTCGCGTTCACCGGGCTGCGGCTGCGGGACACCCCGCCGCGTCCCGCCGTGCGGTGGGGGCTGCTCTGGCTGGGCGTGCTGTTCCTCGCCTACGCGATGCTCGTGCGCAAGAACGCCTTCGTCGCCGCGCTCCCCGTCTTCGTGATGCTCGTCCTCGCCCTGTGGCGGGCTCCCGGCCGCCGTACGTGGGTGACGTGCACGGCGGCGCTCGTGGCCGCGCTCGTCGTGCCGGCCGCCGCCATCTCCCTGTTCGCGCAGCCGCTGCAGACCAGACAGGGCGCACAGATCATGATCGACGACCTGGTGCACGTGCTGCGGGTGGACGAGCTGCGGTCGGCGGACGTGTCACCCGGCCTCAGGGACCGGCTCGTGGCCGCCGCGCGGGAGTGCCGACGCGTCGGGGCCCTGTCGGACGCCTACTGGGCCTGCTACGAACGCCCGGCGGACGGACTGCGCGGGGACTCCGGCGAGATCACGTCCCTGTGGCTGCGCGAGATGAGCGGGCACGTGCCGCACTACGTCCAGTACCGGCTGCGGCTGTTCACCAGCCTGCTGTTCGACACCGGCTACCCCTACCACCCGGGGGTCAGCCGCAACGACCAGGGCATCGAGGTGGCGCACCCCCGGCTGGAGGACATGCTCGACACCTACGTCACCGGCATGGTCACGGACGTGCGGTGGCTGTTCCGCGGCTGGTTCTGGCTCGCCGTGGCGCTCGTGCTCGCCGTCCGGCCCGGCCGGGGCGCCTTCGCGATGCCCGTCCGGGCCCTGGGCATCAGCTCGGCGGCCTACATCCTCGGCTATCTGCCGATCATGCCCGCGACGAACTACCGCTACCTGTACTGGCCGGCGATCGCCTGCGCCCTCGGCCTGCTGCTGCTCTGGCTGGGCCGGGGCGCCCCTCCCCCGCGACCGGCACCCCCCGGCGCCCCGGCCGGCCGTGCCTTGACGGCACATCAGCCGGCCGACGCCGGGGGCCAGTAGCCGCCGCCTCAGTCCAGCACCGGCAGCAGCTCCGGCAGGTGCCCGTCCGACGCCTGTGCCGCACGCTGCCGTTCCTCCGGGACCTCGCCGTAGAGGGTGGTCCGGGCCTTGGCGGGGCGCCCGGCCGCGTCCGCCACGGCGATCAGGTCCTTGACCGACTTGTACGAGCCGTAGGACGAGCCCGCCATCCGGGAGATCGTCTCCTCCATGAGCGTGCCGCCGAGGTCGTTCGCGCCGGACCGGAGCATCTCGGCCGCGCCCTCCGTGCCCAGCTTCACCCAGCTGGTCTGGATGTTGGGGATGTGCGGGTGCAACAGCAGCCGGGCCATGGCCGTGACCGCGCGGTTGTCCCGCATGGTCGGGCCCGGGCGGGCGATCCCCGCCAGGTACACCGGCGCGTTGGTGTGCACGAACGGCAGCGTCACGAACTCCGTGAAGCCGCCCGTGCGCTGCTGAATGCCGGCCAGGGTGCGCAGGTGCCCGAGCCAGTGGCGGGGCTGGTCCACGTGCCCGTACATCATCGTCGAGGACGACCGGATGCCCAGCTCGTGGGCCGTCGTCACGACCTCGATCCAGTCCGCCGCGGGCAGCTTGCCCTTGGTGAGGATCCAGCGGACCTCGTCGTCGAGGATCTCGGCGGCCGTGCCCGGGATGGTGTCCAGGCCCGCCTCCTTCGCGGCGGTCAGCCACTCGCGGATCGACAGGCCGGTGCGGGCGGCGCCGTTGACGACCTCCATCGGCGAGAAGGCGTGCACGTGCATGCCGGGGACGCGTTCCTTCACCGCCCGCGCGATGTCGAAGTAGGCCGTGCCGGGCAGGTCCGGGTGGATGCCGCCCTGCATGCAGACCTCCACCGCGCCCACGTCCCACGCCTGCTGGGCCCGGTCGGCGACCTGGTCCAGGGAGAGGGTGTAGGCGTCGGCGTCGGTGCGGCGCTGGGCGAAGGCGCAGAAGCGGCAGCCGGTGTAGCAGACGTTGGTGAAGTTGATGTTGCGGGTGACGATGTAGGTGACGTCGTCGCCGACGGCCGACTTGCGTACGTCGTCCGCGACGCGCGCGAGGGCGTCCAGCGCCGGGCCGTCCGCGTGCAGCAGGGCCAGCGCCTCGTCGTCGGTGAGCTTCGTCGGGTCGTCGGCGGCCGTGCGCAGGGCCTCGCGCACGTCGGTGTCGATGCGCTCGGGTGCCATGCCCGGGGCGGCGGCCTCGCGCAGGGCGCCCCAGTCGCCGTACACCTCGTCGAAGTCGTCCCGGCGGTCGGAGCTGCGGCCCTCGGTGTCGATCGAGGAGTGCAGGTCCGTGCGGCCCGAGGCGGTGAAGACCTCCTCCGGCTCCTGCCACGGCAGCCCCTGCGGCATGGCGTCCGGGCGGGCCAGGCCGGTCTCCGGGTCGGCGAGCGCGGCCACGTGCGGGCGCAGCCGCGGGTCCAGCCAGGGCTCGCCGCGCCGGACGAACTCCGGGTACACGCACAGCCGTTCCCGCAGCTCGAACCCGGCCGCGCGGGACTTCTCGGCGAGCTGCTCGATCTGCGGCCAGGGCCGCTCGGGGTTGACGTGGTCGATGGTGAGCGGGGAGACGCCGCCCCAGTCGTCGATGCCGGCCCGGATCAGCCGCTCGTACTCGTCGTCGACCAGGTTGGGCGGGGCCTGGATGTTGCCGCTCGGGCCCATCAGGAGGCGGGCGACGGCGACCGTGGCGACCAGTTCGTCCAGTTCCGCGTCGGGCATGCCGCGCATCGCGGTGTCCGGCTTGGCGCGGAAGTTCTGGATGATCAGCTCCTGGACGCCGTGGTAGGCCCGCGACACCTTCCGCAGCGCGAACAGCGACTCGGCGCGCTCCTCGTAGGTCTCGCCGATGCCTATGAGGACCCCGGAGGTGAAGGGGACGGAGGAGCGGCCCGCGTCCTCCAGGACGCGCAGCCGGACGGCGGGCTCCTTGTCGGGCGAGCCGTGATGCGGGCCGCCCGGCTCCGACCACAGGCGGGTCGCCGTGGTCTCCAGCATCATGCCCATGCTGGGCGCGACGGGCTTCAGCCGCTGGAAGTCGGTCCAGCTCATGACACCCGGGTTGAGGTGGGGCAGCAGGCCCGTCTCTTCCAGGATGCGGACGGAGATGGCGCGGACGTAGGCGAGGGTGTCGTCGTAGCCGTGCGCGTCGAGCCACTCGCGCGCCTCGGGCCAGCGGTCCTCCGGCTTGTCGCCGAGGGTGATGAGGGCTTCCTTGCAGCCGAGGGCCGCGCCCTTGCGGGCGATGTCGAGGACCTCGTCCGGGGACATGAACATCCCGTGGCCCTCCCGGCGGAGCTTGCCCGGGACGGTGACGAACGTGCAGTAGTGGCACTTGTCCCGGCACAGCCGCGTCAGCGGGATGAAGACGCTCTTCGAGTACGTGATGACACCGGGCCGGCCGGCCGCCTCCAGGCCCGCGTCCCGCACCCGGGCGGCCGAGGCCGACAGGTCCTCCAGCTGCTCGCCCCGGGCCTGGAGCAGGACCGCCGCCTCGGCGACGTCGAGGGAGACGCCGTCCCTGGCCCGTTTCAGGGCGCGACGCAGGGAGTTCTCGGTGGGGCCGGTTCCGGAGGTCGCGGAAGTCGTCATCCTTCGAGCATACGAGTGCGCTGATCAACAGGGTCGAGCCCTGTCAGTGGAAGGCCAGCCATCCGATGCCCAGGGCCGAGACGAGACCGCTGAGGACCACGGCGAGGGGCCTGTGGCGCTGCAGGGTGAACCAGACCAGCAGGGCGGTCACCAGGACCGCGAGCGTGCCGATCGCGCCGCGCAACAGGCCTTGGCTGTAGCCGTACTCGGCGAAATGCCGCCCGAGCCACGCCAACCAGGCGATCCTCATGACGCTGTGCTGCTCCCCCCCCATGCACCCCGACCGGGTTGTCAGGTACCTGGAAGATATCGCGCGAGCCCGTCCAGCGCCTTCAGCACCTCCGCCTCCCCTGCCGGCGGCAGCTGCGCCACGACCTCCTCGATGCCGAGGTCGGCGTAGTGGGCGAGCTTGCCCGGGGTCGGGTGGACGGCGTACGGGACGACCTGGAGGGCCCGGGGGTCGCGGCCCGCCTCGGTCCAGGCGGTGCGCAGCCGCGGCAGGGACTCGGCCAGGCCGCGTCCGCCGATGGGCAGCCAGCCGTCGGTGTACTCGCAGATGTGGGCGAACAGCTTGGGCCCGGCGGCCCCGCCGAGCAGCGTGCGCGGGCCGACGACCTGCCCACGCGGCCCCTGCACGGGCTTGGGGTGCGCCTCGCTCGCGCGGACACCGCCGAACTCGCCCTCGTACGGGGTCGGTTCCTCCGCCCACAGGGCCCGCATCAGCCCCATCCGGTCCCGGACCAGCTCGCGCCGGGTGCGCCACTCGACGCCGTGGTCGGCGGCCTCCTCGACGTTCCAGCCGAAGCCCAGCCCGAGGGTGAAGCGGCCGCCGGAGAGGTGGTCCAGCGTCGCGACCTTCTTGGCCAGGTCGATCGGGTCGTGCTGGGCGACGAGCGTGATGCCCGTGCCGAGCCCCAGCCGCTCGGTGACGGCGGCGGCCTGGCCGAGCGCCACGAACGGGTCGAGCGTACGGCCGTACTCGCGCGGCAGCTCGCCGCCCGCCGGGTACGGGGTGGTCCGCTCGACGGGGATGTGCGTGTGCTCCGGCAGGTAGAGCCCGGCGAAACCGCGCTCCTCCAGCTCGCGGGCGAGCCGGGTCGGAGTGATCGTCTCGTCGGTGAGGAAGATCGTCACGGCGATGCGCATAGGTCATCTGTACCCGAGGCGGACCCCACTGTCCATACCGACTGGTCGGCATTGACACCGCCTGGCGTGGCCTGTTCCGCTCCTGCCCGCCGCCGGGTTCCCTTCCCTTGCACGCCGGTTCACGGCTGAATACGAGGGTTGCACGCACCACCCCCGCACCACCCATGCCATGTCAGCGGACGACACCTTGGGAGCAGCAGCATGTGCGAGGACCACCACGGCGGGCTCGGACGGCGGGCGCTGTTCGTCACCGGAGCGACGGCCGCGCTTACCTTGGGAAGCGTGAGCTTCGCTTCAGCGGCCGGCCGGAACCAGGGCGACGGCGGCCAGGAGACCAGGACGGTGCGCGGCACCCTGCCGCCCGGCTCGCCCGACTTCGTGTACGTGCCGGTCGAGGTCCCGGCCGGGGTCCGGGAGATCAAGGTCGCCTACACCTACGACCGACCGTCCGTCCCGGCCGGCACCACGGGCAACGCCCTCGACATCGGCATCTTCGACGACCGCGGCACCGAACTGGGCGGCCGGGGCTTCCGGGGCTGGTCGGGCGGGGCGCGCACGGAGTTCTTCCTGCGCGCCGACGACGCGACGCCCGGCTACCTCCCGGGCCCGGTGCGCGAGGGCACCTGGCACATCGCGCTCGGCCCGTACACGGTCGCCCCGCAGGGCCTGACGTACGAGATCACGATCACGCTGACGTACGGCGAGCCGGGCGAGACGGCCGAGCCCGTGTACCCGCCGGACCGGGCCAAGGGCCGGGGCCGCGCCTGGTACCGGGGCGACTGCCACCTGCACTCCTGGTACTCCGACGGCCGCCGCACCCCCGCCGAGATCGGGGAGCTGGCTCGCGCCGCCGGACTGGACTTCATCAACTCCTCCGAGCACAACACGCACTCGGCGCACGCCCACTGGGCCGACGTGGCCGGGGACGACCTGCTGGTGATGCTGGGCGAGGAGGTCACCACGCGCAACGGCCATGTGGTCGCCCTCGGCACCGACCCGGGCACCTTCGTCGACTGGCGCTACCGGGCCCGCGACAACCGCTTCGGCCGGTTCGCCCGGCAGATCCGCCGCGCCGGCGGCCTGGTCGTCCCGGCCCACCCGCACGCCACCTGCATCGGCTGCAACTGGAAGTTCGGCTTCGGCGAGGCCGACGCCGTCGAGGTGTGGAACGGCCCCTACACGCCCGACGACGAGGTGGCCCTGGCCGACTGGGACAGCATGCTGGTGGCGTCCGTGCGGGACGGGCGCGACTGGATCCCGGCGATGGGCAGCAGCGACGCGCACCGCTCGCCCGACCAGGTGGGCAGCCCGCAGACCGTCGTCCTCGCCGACGACCTGACCCGCCGGGCCATCCAGGAGGGCATCCGGGCGGGACGGTCGTACGTCGCCGAGTCGGCCAGGGTCGGGCTGTCGTTCCGGGCGTCCGGCGGGCGCGGCGAGCACGCGGGCATCGGCGAGCGGCTGCGGGTGGACCCCGACACCCCGGTCACCGTCCGCCTGGAGGTCACGGGCGCCCCCCGCTGCACGGTCCGCTTCGTCACCGACCAGGGCGTCCTCCACACCAGCGCCCCCCTGCCGGTCTCCGGCTCGGGCACCGTCGAATGGCGGACGACCCCGGCGTACGCGGCCTACGTACGGGCGGAACTGCGCCACGAGGCGGCAGCGGGCCCGGTGCCGGGGGCGTTGGCGGCGTTCACGAACCCGGTCTTCCTGGGGCGCGGCTCGGCGTGAGGACGGGCCGTGCGTCACCCGGCGGGTTCGATACGGAGGACGGCGACGGTGTCGCGGATCTCGACGACCTTCAGGCTCATGGCGTCGTTGATGGTCGCCACGGTTCCCGGGGCGCAGCGCAGTTCAACACCGCCGCCGCCCGCCGACGACACGCCGCCGCCACCGGAACAGCCCGAAATGCTGTAGCCCGTCCCCGTCAGCGGCGCGGCCAGCTCGACCTCGTCGCCGCTGATCGCCGTCACCTCGATCGGCCCGAGGCCGTACCTGGCCGGCACCGTCACGACGTCCCCCACGGCGACCTCGGTCTCGCACGTCCCGTCGGCGCACGGCCCGGTCGGCGAGGGCGACGGCCGGGCCGTCTTCGTGGGAGTCGGCGTGGGGCCGGTCGCCGGTGAACCGGAGCCGGACACGTTGGGCCGGGCCTCGGCCGCGGGGCCGTCCGATGAGTCCGAGGAACACGACGTGAGAGCGGCGAACACGCCGGCGGCGACGAGGGCGACGGCGGTGGCTGACGTTCTGCGCATCATGCCCGCCATGGAACCCCGCCCCGGCCGGGACCCCTCCCGGGAGTCAGTCACCGTCCGCGGCCGCCAGGTCGGCGACGACCGCCGCGTGGTCGGAGGGCCAGACTCCGTCGACTGGGCCGTCGCAGGCGCGGCGTACGGAGCGGACGTGGCCGAGGCCGTCGGGGCCGGGTGGGCCCACGTGGATGTAGTCGATGCGCACGCTGGGCTCGTGGGCCGGCGCGACGTACGGGTTGGCCGCGTCCCAGGTGGCGGAGGGGGCGGCCGGGTCGGCGTACTCCCAGGCGTCCAGGAGCACTTGGCCGGGCACGGCGGGGGCGGTCTTGTAGCCGCCGAGGAGGCGGACCTCGTCGGAGTCGGGCCAGGCGTTGAGGTCGCCGGTGACGACGGTAGGGAACGGGGTGTCGCCCCGGTGCCGGGCGATGAACGCGGCGAGTGCGGCGACCTGGCCGCGGCGGACCGCCGAGGCGTGCACCGCGGAGGTCAAGTGGGCGGTGAAGAAGGGGATGTCGTGGCCGGGGGCGGCCAGGCGGGCGTAGAGGGCCAGCCGGCCGTCGTCCGTGTCCGCCGGGGCGGGCAGCGGCAGCACGTCCCGGTCGACCACCGGCCACCGGCTGAGCACGGCGTTGCCTATGTCGACCGTGGGGTCCCCGATCCGCCGCCGCCAGCGCTCCGGGGCGTGCGAGGCGGCCCAGGCGCAGTGCAGGCCCAGCTCCCCGGCCAGCCACTCGGCGAGGTTCTCGCCGTCGGCGGCCCACACCTCCTGCAGTCCCACGACGTCGGGGCGCAGCTCCCGCAGGGCCGTGAGGATGGCCTTCTGCCGGGCCTGCCAGGGCCCGAAGCGCCACCACAGGTTCCAGGTCACGATCCGCATCACCGGTCACCCGCTCCCGTCCCGCCGCATCGGCGAGCATCATTGAAGCAGGAACCATTGCAGAAACCGTGAGAGCCCCGTGTGAAGCCCCGTGTGAAGGAGTGCCCCCGCCGATGCCCCGCCGCACCGACCTGAGGTTCCGTGCCACCACGGCCTTCCAGCGCCGGGTCAACCCGCTGCTGCGGCGCCTGCCGTTCCAGACGGTCCTGGAGACCAGGGGCCGCGTCTCCGGGCTGCCCCGCCGGACACCGGTGGGCGGCCGCCGCGTCGGCGACTCCTTCTGGCTGGTGTCCGAGTTCGGCGAACGCTCCCAGTACGTGCGCAACATCAAGGCGGACCCGCGCGTCCGGGTGCGCATCCGGGGCCGGTGGCACGAGGGAACGGCGCGGCTGATGCCGGACGACGACCCGGTGGCACGGCTGCGGCGGCTGCCCCGCGTCAACAGCCTGGGGGTGCGGGCGTTGGGGACGGATCTGCTGACGGTGCGGGTGGATCTGACGGACGTCTGAAACCTCTTCCTCAGGCCAGGTCCAGGTCGTCCCAGGTCCAGCGGCCGGCGGGTCGGCCGTCGAGAGCGATGCCCCAGGGAAGCGCCGGCTCCTCGGGCGGCGGCACTTCGTCGTCCTCTTCGAGGTCCGGGGCACGGCTGAGCAATTTACTGACTGCCTCCTTCTGCCCGACCTCCTCCAAACACTCCAGCAGCACGTCGACCGCCTCCGGGTCCGAGACGTCGATGTCAGAGGCGGCCCGGCACGCGAGCGACGCCAAGGCCTCGCCCTCGTCCAGACGGTCGAGGGCGACGAGGAGTTCCCCGATGCCCTCGGGGTCGTCGACGTCCGCATGCGTCACCACCCCGCGGTCCAGCAACGTGGCAACCTCGGCCCGCATGCCGAGTTCATGGAGCAACTCCAGCAGCTCCGCGACAGACGAGGGGTGGAGGATGTCGGTCTCACCGGCCGCGCGAGCGGCCACCGCGACGGCCTCCTCGGACCGGTCGTAGGTCAGCAGGGTATGCACCAGCCAGGGGACGGCATCCGGGTCGGAGCAATCCGCGGAGGCGCCTGGGTCTCGGGCGAGGAGAGCGTGCACGGCTTCCGTCTGCCCGAGTTGCTCAAGGGCCTGAATGAGCCAGCACACGGCTTCCGGGTCGTCGAGGTCTGCATGCCTCTGTGGAGCCCGGCCGAGCAGTGCGGTGATCGCGTCGCGCAGGCCCTGCTCGCGCAACGTGTCGAGAAGCGTCGCGACATTGTGGGTGTCGCTGATGTCGATCTCGGCCACCACCCGCGCGGCCAGAACAGCGGCGTGTGCCGGGCTGTGGGTGCTCAGTTCCCACAGCAGAGCCGGCAGGAGGGCCATGTCCGCCGCATCGGCTTCGTGAGCGGCGCGAGCGGCGAGCACGCGGTAGGCATCGTCGAGCCCCAGAGTGCGCAGAGACGCCAACAGGTCGGCGCAGGGACCGGTATCGGTGGCCTCCGACGTCTCCACGGCGCGTGCGGCCAGCAGCACGGCGGCACCCTGCAGTCCTGCTGCGCGCAGCCTCTCCAGCAAGTAGGCGACCGCCTCGGCGTCATCGCAGTCGACGTGGATCTCGGGCTCCCGCTGCATCAGCGCGTCGACCGCCGCACACTGCTGTGCCTCATGGAGCGCGCCGAGGAGGAGCCGCACACCGTCCGGGTCGTACAAAGGGGCATGGTGGGCGACCCACAGGCGGCCCGTGCCTCGCGGGTCGTTGTCGTCGTCCAGCAGGTCGGCCAGGAAACTGGCACACGTCGGGTGACCGACCACAACGGCCCTGTGCCACAGGCGGGCCGCCTGCGTCAGGTACCCGCGCTGGAAGGCGGACCAGCCGAGACTCAGGAGATCGTCCGCGTCCGTGGTGTGGTCCAGCATGGCGCGCCACAGGGACGGCGTCCCGGGCCGGTCGGCGGGCTCGATGCGGACGTGCTGGACGAGGTAGTCGGCCGGTTCGTACACGGCGTCGCTGCCGGACCGGGTGAGGGGTGTGTGCATCGCGGTCAAGGTGTGTCGTATGTCGGTGCGCCGCCCGTCATCCCGTTCACCCGTGCTCAGGGCCTTCAGGACCGCGTCGGCCCAGGCCGCGCCACTGGGTCGGCGCCGCGGGTGCAACGCGCCGTCGGCGGCGTCCGCGAGGAGTCCGGCAGGAAGGGGACGTCGGTGACCGAGGTGCCGTGCGTCGAGGGCGGCTGTCAGCACGGCGTGTTCCACGTGGCTGAAGTGGCTCCCGGGTCCGCATCGGTAAGCGGCGAGAAGGGCAGGGCCTCCGCTGAGGTGTTGCACGACTCGTCCGTCCTCCACCCCCGCCCGCAGCGCGTCGGCGGGCCGACGGTCCCCACCGGCTTCGGCGGCTTGTGCCACGGTGCGCCATTCCCGCAGTTCGGCATCCGAGAAGTGGTCGGGCACCATGACCCGGCGGCATGCGGCGCAGTCGAGCAGTCCCCGGACCTGGCCGTGCGGATCTCCGGCACGGCCGGGGCGCGTCAGTTCCTCCCAGTACGGATCGGTCCACAGGGTGCCCACGGCTGTGAGTCCGCGAGTCGAGACCAGTAACCGGCGCAGCTCGGCCGCCGCCTGCTCCGCATCGTGACCGTAGAAGAATCGCTGGGCCTCGTTGAGCCAGAGGACCGTCCTGGGCTCGAAGTTCCCGGCCAGCAGAAGGCGCAGCAGTTCACCGGAGGTTGACGGGCGCAGGAGCCGGTGCTGGGGAGCGAGCTCACCGAGCGCCTCGAACAACGCACGTGTCTTACCGGTGGCCGAATCGCCCGTGAGCATCAGCAACACCGACTCCCTGCCCGCCAGCGCCGGCGCGAGGTACGTGCGCAGTTCGGCATCGTGAGCCCTGGGCATGTAGGGAGTGAGGAAGGGGTAACCGCCGGGGTCGGGAGCCGCCAGCACGGCACGGTGCACTTCGAGAGCTTGCGGGTCCACGTCGGCGACGCACGGCTCATCGGTCCTCACGCGCGCCTGATCCACGCGCCGTCCGCCGGAGGCCGCCGGAGGCTTGGCCCCTGTCCAGAGTGCGCGAAGCTCGTCCAGACCGGCGGGATCGGCTCCCAAGTCTCGGGCGAGCACGGCAACCGTGGTCCAGGTGGGGTCTTTCGGGCCGTCGTTGAAGGCCTGGCTGATCGTGGTGCGTCCCAGCCCGGTACGTGCCCGCAGCTGGTCGATCGTGAACCCGGCCCGCCCGCGTAGGTCCCTCAGTCGCTCCCGCACCTTCGCCATGTTCCCGGAGTGCGCCGGATCGCCTTCCACCCCTGCTCCCCCGCCTCGGACAGTCCGCCCACCGTTCAGCGTTGTTCATTCTCGTCCAGGTGAACCATGGCGAACACAGGAATCGCCAGAGTCTGCGGCACAGGCAGAAGCAAGCTGACCAAGGAGATCCTGATGCCTCTCGCGTTCCTGGCCACCCTGACGATCCTGGCCGTGATGACGGCCGTGATCATCGCCGCACTCACCGGCGCGGTGACCGCCTTTCTCGCGCGTGCGGACGGCGCGACGGCGGCCGGCGCTCTCATCCGCGCGGGCGTCGCCTTCGGAGCCACCCTCACCTTGATCGCGGTCCTGGTCACCACGGTGGCCGGGCTGCTGAGCTGACACAGGGCGATGCCGATCCGCAGCGCGAGCCGCTCGTCACCCCGGCCAGACGATCGCCTGCACCTCGCTGTACGCGTGCAGCGCGTACGAGCCGACGTCGCGGCCGACGCCGCTCTGTTTGAAGCCGCCGAAGGGTGCCTCCATGTTGCGTCCCACGGTGTTGATGCCGACGCCCCCGGCCCGCAGCCGCCGCGCCACGCGGAACGCGCGGGCCACGTCGCCCGACCAGACGTAGTCGATCAGGCCGTAGTCCGTGTCGTTGGCGAGCGCGACGCCCTCCTCCTCGTCGTCGAAGGGGATGACGACCACCACCGGCCCGAAGATCTCCTCGCGGGCGACGCGCATGTCGTTGGTGCAGTCGGCGAGGAGAGCCGGGGCGACGTAGAAGCCGGTCGGCAGGCCGGGGCGGTCGCCGCCGGTGACCACCGCCGCGCCTTCCCTGCGGGCCAGTTCGACGTACGACTCCACCCGGTCCCGGTGCGCCGCCGAGATCACCGGCCCGACCACCGTGTCCGGCTCCCGCGGGTCACCCACCTTCAACCGGCTTGCGTAGGCGGCCAGTTGTTCCACCAGCCGGTCGTAGATCCCGCGCTGGGCCAGCACCCGCGTCGGTGCCGTGCAGATCTGTCCGCTGTAGAAGGAGAACGTGGTGCCGATGCCGGCCACGGCCGAGGCGAGGTCCGCGTCGTCGAAGACGAGCGCCGCGCCCTTGCCGCCCAGCTCCATCAGCTGCCGTTTCATGTCCCGCCCGCACACCTCGGCGATGCGCTGCCCGACCGCCGTGGAGCCGGTGAAGCTGACCATGTCGACGTCCGGGGACGCGACGGCCGCCTCGCCGACCCCGGTCGACCGGCCGGACACCACGTTCACCACGCCCGGCGGCACCCCGGCGGCCTCCAGCGCCTCGGCCATCCGGTAGACCGACAGCGGGTCCTGCGGGGCGGGTTTCACGACCACCGTGTTGCCCATCGCCAGGGCGGGGGCGATCTTGCCGGCCGGGTTGGCCCAGGGGTTGTTGTACGAGGTGATGCAGGTGACGACCCCGACGGGCTGCCGGACGGCCAGGGCGCCCATCACGCCCGCCCTGCCCATGGGCCCGGCCTCGTTGATCTGCGGCGGGATCGGCCACTCGGCGGGTTCCACGCGCGCGTAGCGCCGGAAGCGGGCGGCGGCGACGCCGACCTGCAGGCCGCGTGCGGTGCCCGTGGTCGCGCCGGTCTCGGCCCGGGCCAGGTCCGCGTACCCCACCAGGTTCTCCCGGATGACGCCCGCCGCCCGGCCCAGGAGGGTCGCCCGCTCCTCGGGAGACGTCCGCGACCACGGCCCGAAGGCCTCGCGGGCCGCGGCACACGCCGCGAGCACCTGGTCCCGCGAGGCCTCCGGCGCCCACCCGACGGTCCGTTCCGTCGCCGGGTCGACCACCTCGTAGTGCCCGCCCTCCGGCTCCACCCAGGAACCGCCGACGAACAGCGACTGCCGAGCAGCCGCCCCGTTCACCTGGTTCACCTGGTGCTCACCGTCTCCGTGTCCCGGCCGGACCGCAGCACCCGGCCCGGCACCGCACCCGTCACCACGTCGTCCCGGATCGTCTCGACCCCGTTGACCCACACGGCCCGCACGCCGAGTGCCCGGGAGTCCAGCCGTGGGCTGTCGCCCGGCAGGTCGTGCACCAGGGTGGCCGGGCCCGCGTCGATCCGCTCCGGGTCGAACAGGACGAGGTCGGCGTGCCAGCCCTCCCGGATCCGCCCCCGCTCCCGCAGCCCGAAGAGCCGGGCCGGGTCGTCGGTCAGCATCTTCACGGCCTGCTCCAGCCGGACCAGCTTCCGCCCGCGCAGGCAGTCCCCGAGGAACCGCGTGGTGTACGGCGCCCCGCACATGCGGTCCAGATGGGCGCCCGCGTCGGACCCGCCGAGCAGCACGTCCTCGTGCTGCCAGGTCTGGGCCCGCAGCGCCCAGGACGCCGGGTCGTTGTCGGGCGGCATCGGCCACAGCACCGTGCGCAGCCCGTCGTGGGCGCAGATCTCCACCAGGCACGCGAACGGCTCCTGGCCGCGCTCCTCGGCGATGTCCCGCACCACGCGCCCGGTCAGTCCGGCGTTCGCCTCGCTGTAGGTGTCGCCGATGACGTACCGCCCGAAGTCGGCGAGCCGCCGGAAGACGCCCGCCTCCTTGGAGTTCGCGCGCCGCAGCATCTCGGCCCGTACGTCCGCGTCGCGCAGCTTCTCGATCCGCTCGGGGACGGGCAGCCCGAGGACCGGCCCCCAGCCGGGGATGAGGTTGAGCGCGCAGAAGGTGCCCAGCGACATGTTCATGGGCGTGAGGATCGGCATGGTGAGGGCGACGACCCTGCCGCCCGCCTTCCTCGCCCGCTCGCTCGCCAGGAGTTGCCGGGGCACGCGCTCGGGCACCGCCGCGTCGATGGTCAGCACGTTCCAGTTCAGCGGGCGCCCCGCCGCCGCGCTCATCTCGGCGAACAGGTCGATCTCCGCGTCGCTGAACTGGTCGAGGCAGCCGGCGACGATCGCCTCGATCTGCGTGCCCTCGTGCTCCCCGACGGCCCGCGACAGCGCGAGCAGCTCGGCGGGCCGGGCGTGCCGCGAGGCGACGGGCTGCCCGTCGCCGTCCGAGTGGCTCCTCGACTGGGTGGTGGACAGGCCCCAGGCCCCGGCCTCCATGGCCTCCCGCAGCAGCCGCACCATCGCCGCGAGCTGCTCCCGACCCGGCTGCCCGCCCACGGCCTCCGGGCCCATCACGTACCGCCGCAGCGCGCAGTGCCCCACCATGAACCCGGCGTTGACGGCGATCCGCCCCTCCAGGGCGTCCAGGTACTCCCCGAAGGAGTGCCAGTTCCAGGGCGCCCCCTCCTCCAGCGCCACCAGCGCCATGCCCTCGACCTTCGACATCATCCGCCGTGTGTAGTCGGCGTCCTCGGGCCGCTCCGGGTTGAGCGGCGCGAGCGTGAACCCGCAGTTCCCGCCGGCGACGGTGGTGACCCCGTGGTTGAGCGAGGGCGTGGCGTAGGGATCCCAGAAGAGCTGGGCGTCGTAGTGGGTGTGGGGGTCGACGAAGCCGGGGGTGAGGACGAGCCCGGTGGCGTCCTCGGTGGTGCGGGCTTCCTGGGTGACCTGACCGATGGCGGCGATCCGGCCGTCTCGTACGCCGACGTCGGCGGTGTATGCCGGTGCGCCCGTCCCGTCCACGACGGTCGCGCCCATGATGACGTGATCGAGCATGGGGCTTCCTCTCAACTCCGGTGAGGTGTCCTACCTAAGGGGCGCGGGGAACTGCGCGATCGGCCACGACGCGCCCGGACCCGCCGACGACGCTCAGCCGATCCCCCGGAACCGCGAAGTCCGATGCACGGGATCCGTATCGATCCTGGGAATCACGTACTCCCCGACCAGCCGGATCGTCTGCAGCGTCTCCTCCTTCGGCACCCCCACCGGCAGCCCGAAACTCAGCTGGTCCGCCCCGGCCTGCTCCCACCGCTTGCACTGCCGGAGCACCTCGTCCGGATCCCCGCAGATCAGCAACTCCTCCTCGATCAGCGCCTCGACGAGCTCCTCCGTGTACTCCGGCAGCGTCTGCGGCCACACCGGGAACCCCTCGGGCCGCGGGAACGTGTCGTGGTAGCGGAACACCAGCGAGGGCAGGTAGTGCAGCCCCCCGTCGGCCGCGATCCGCACGGCCTCCGCGTGCGTCGGCGCGCAGATCGCCGTGGTCGTCACCATGACGTTGTCGTTGACGAACGCCCCGACCGGCTCCGCGTCCACGATCGCCGTCTTGTACTGCTCCAGCACCCACTCCATGTCGGAGACCTTCTGCACGCTGAAGCCCAGCACCCCGAGCCCTTTGCGCGCGGCCATGGCGTACGAGGGCGGCGACCCGGCCGCGTACCACATGGCCGGGTGCGCCGGACCGTACGGCTTCGGCAGGACCTTGCGCGGCGGCAGCGACCAGTGCTTGCCCTGGAAGCCCTCGTACTCGTCCTGGAGCCACATCCTGGGGAACTCGGCGATGGTCTCTTCCCAGATCTCCTTGGTGTGGTTCATGTCGGTGATCCCCGGCAGGAACCCGAGGATCTCGTGCGAGCCGGCGCCCCGGCCGCTGCCGAACTCGAACCGGTTGCCGCTGAGGTGGTCGAGCATGGCCACCTTCTCGGCGACCTTCACGGGGTGGTTGACCTGGGCCAGCGGGTTGAAGATGCCCGAGCCGAGGTGGATCCGCTCGGTGGCGTGCGCCAGGTAGCCGAGGAAGACGTCGTTGGCGGAGAGGTGCGAGTACTCGTCCAGGAAGTGGTGCTCGGAGGCCCAGGCGTACTTGAAGCCGGACTTGTCCGCCTGGATGACGTACTCGGTCTCCTCCATCAGCGCCTTGTGCTCGGCGAGCGGGTCGGTCTCGGCCCGTTTGCCGACGTATCCCTGTACGAAGATGCCGAATTCCAAGGAGGTTCACCGCCCCACGGTCAGTTCTGACGACCCGTCAGATTCCTGGCTCCGACTGTTCCACCGGCTCCCGGGAGCGTCAATAGCTGACGGTCCGTCAGCTACAGCTCGCCGGCGAAGGCCGGCCAGTCGCGCGGGCTCAGACGACGCTGACACCCGCCAGCCACCCCCCGTCGATCACGAACGGCTGCCCCGTGATGTACGACGAGTCGTCCGAGGTGAGGAACAGCGCGAGCCTGGCCACTTCCTCCGGCTGCCCGACCCGCCCCAGCGGCACGAGCTTGCGGTACAGCCGGTCGAGGCCCTTCGCGGTCTCCCGGAGGTCGGCGTCCGGGTCGAGCCGCGCCGGGTTGGACATCGCCGTGTCGACGGCCCCGGGGCAGACGGCGTTGACGCGGATCCCCCGGCCGGCCAGCTCCAGGGCGGCGACCCGGGTCAGGCCGATCACGGCGTGCTTGGTCGCCGCGTAGGAACCGACGGCGGCCATCCCGGTCAGGCCGGTGTAGGAGGCCGTGTTGACGATCGTGCCCCCGTCGGCCATCTCCGGGGCGACCGCGCGGATGCCCAGGAAGCAGCCCACCTGGTTGACCCGGACGACCTGCATGAACTCGTCGAGGGGAGTGTCGAGGAGGGAGTTGAAGCGCAGGATGCCGGCGTTGTTGACGAGCCCGTCGACATGGCCGTGGGCGTCCTTGGTCGCGGCGACGGCGGCCTGCCAGTCGTCCTCCCGGCCGACGTCGAGGTGGACGTACGTCGCGCCGATCTCCTTGGCGAGGGCCTCGCCCTGCTCGTCGAGGACGTCGGCGACGACCACCCGGGCCCCCTCGGCCGTGAACAGCCGGGCCTCCTGCTCGCCCTGGCCGCGGGCGGCGCCGGTGACGATGACGACCCGTCCGTCGAGCTTGCCCATGGCAGCCCCCTCCGCATCGTTGGAGGCCAGCATCCTAGCGCCATATCTGACGCATCATCAGATCCGAGCGAGGTCGAAATGGCGCAGGCGCCGTCCTCCCGTACTTCACATGCAGGTACTCCTCGACAGGACCCGCCAACTCCTTGTAGAACGGCGTGCGATCGGCGGCCTGGAGTACCTGGGCGCAGATGGTCAGTTCTGCCACGCGTGCGGCTGGGGTGTCGAGGATGTGAGTGAGGGCCTGACGGACACGGGCAGCCGTGGTGGGGACGTGGAGGGAATAGAGGTAGAGCTGGGCAGCATCGAAAGCGACCGGGGCTCGTCCCCAGCCTTCCCAGTCCAGGACGGTGAGGTCGGGGCCGCCGAGATTCGACCAGTGAAAATCTCCATGGGCGGTGGCCCATTCGATTTCGCCGACATCGCAGCCTGTGTATTCGGGAACGGCTCGGCGGATGTACTCCTCGCGTACGGCGGTGCGTTCGGTGGGGGTCTCGGCAAGGGAGTCGAGTGCGGTCCGCAGCTTCCCCCACCATGCCTCCGGGAGCGCCGGATCGCGTGCGAGGACCGGTGAGCGGGAGATGACTGTCGCATCCATGTGCTGGTACAGCTCCGCCCGGTACGCCCAGCCGGCGGCCTGCCAGTCGTGGACGTAGTGGAGTACCGGACGGGGGATCTCGGGGGGAAGCAGCCTCTGGGCCGTCTTCGGCCCATCCCAGAGTTTCCCGTGCGCCTTGTCGGGGTGCTCGGCGACGACGCGGAGCCAGCCGGTGCCCTGCGCACTGGTGGCTACGGCGCCGGAAAGGGTCCGGCCGGCGTAGCCCCAGACAGGTTTCTCGGCGAGGTCGGTCAGAGCGAGCGTGGTGCACGCGAAGGCCCTGGCGGTACGCATGCGCTGGGCAGTGGCGTCATCAGGCGCCGAGAACATCGATCACCTCGCGCAGGGTCTTGTCTGGGAGTGGAGGCAGAGTAAGGACGTGCTGGGCGGCTTCCCAGCGTTGCGCGCGCCCGGAGCCCAGGATGACGTGGTTCACCCCTGGGGCGGACGCGGTGACACGCAGTGCGGCTTCGGCTGGGGAGGCGCCTCGGGCGATGAGTTGGGCGAGTTCGTCGGTGACCATGGCGGCGAGTTCTCCACCATGCAGAGGCGCGGAAATGAACGTGTCCAGGTCGGCCGCTCTTGCCTCGGCGAGAGGGCCCGTGCCGCCCAGGGCATGCGCGACCGGCTTGAGCGTGACCAGTGAGACGGGGAGTTGGACCGCGGCCAGGTGATGCCCGGGACCTCCGCAGCGGGCGGCGATGTCGAGAAGATCAGCGACGCTGAAGACGCTTTCGAAGCCGGTCCAGGTCGCGACACCGTAGCTACCGATTCGTCCGGCGCGGACCTCGACTTCGAGAGCGGTGAAGGCGCTGGCGATGGCGTCGTGAGGGCGGACGGCACGTTAGGGGTTGTGGACGAAGACAAGGTCCGGCGCACGGCCCAGCTCCGTGGCGTTGCGGCGACTCTGCCAGGCGACGTAGCGGTGAGTGAGGCAGTGGCCTGAAGCGGCTTCGGCCGGTGTGAGGACTCCGGCTTCGCCGGCTGCTGTCGCGGTGTCGGGGGTGAAGAAGCCGACCTTCGTCGAAACACGCACGTCCCGGTTCCCGGCGAGCACGGTCTGGAGCTGCGTCTGGGCGCGGCCGTGATGGTAGTTGGGGGCGGTGTCGACCCAGGCTGCCCCGCAGGCGAACGCATGGACGGCCGCCTGCGGGATGTCCCGGCACCGGTATGTTCCCAGTGCGAGGTCGGGGCTCACGGCTCGTTCACCGCCGCGACGTCTGCCTTGACCAGCTCCGTGACAAGCCCTGCGACCTGTCCGACGGTGAGACCGCTCTTTTCTGCGAGGTACCCCAGCGACAACGAGGCTCCGTCGAGGAGCAAGGACAGCACAGCGCGTACGGGCGGGGCGAACGTCCACTCCTCGCCGCCGAGGAGGAGCACGACCTGGTCCTGATCGTTGTCGGTGAGCTGGGCTCGGGCGGTGGTGAGCCGGACGTACAAGTCGTCGCGCGCCGGCACGGCGTCGAGGTACGGCAGTGACGGCATAGGGCGGCCCGGTTCGATGCCGTCCCGCGCGGCGAGGAAGTCTCCGATCGCGCCGTCATGGAGGGCGTCCATGACTCCCTGGCGGAGAAGTGCGAGGTAGGCGGCCTGTTCCTGCAGCGGAGCGAAGACGGGCAGGTGCTCCCGTACGGTTTCCGAGGACCGCAGCCGGTCGGAGAGCCAGCCCAGCAGATCCGCGCCGGTCGTGGTCTGGAGTCCGCACGTCAGGTGCAGGGAGCGGCCCTCGGTGGCCGCCACCGAGTGCCACCAGCCCCGGGGCAGGTACAGCATGTCCCCTGCGCGCAGGACGATTTCTTCGGCGGGCCCGTCTGCCGGAGGCTCCGGGGCTTCGATGTCGCGGTGGAGCGGATTGACCCGGGTCTGCCCGTAGAGGCGCCACCGCTTGGCCCCTTCGAGCTGGACCACGATGACGTCGTGATCGTCCCAGTGGGTACCGAAGCCCTCCGTCGCAGTCCAGGAGGCGTACACGTTGATCTGGACACGGCCCCGGAAGATGCCTTCGAGGACTTGCGCCAAGCGTTCGGCGGGCTGGTGGAGTTCGTCCACAGCGTCCAGGACCAGCGAAGCGCCGTCGTGGAGTTGGCTGTGCAGCCTGGAGGGTTTGATGCGCTGCCACACCACGTTCCTGCGGGTGGCGACGGCCGTGGCGTAGCGCTGCCAGGGGATGAGGTCCCCGTCGCGGTGCAGACGGAGGCGGGGCGCGTCGAGACGGCCTCGGCCGATGACGGTGTTGAGGTCGTCCCATGTCAGGACGGATGAGAAGTCGGCGACGCCGCGCCAGACCCGGTGAGTGCGGCCGAAGGCCTCGGTGGGAAAGTCCCCACCGAGGCGTTCGACCACCTTCGAGAAGGTGGTCACTTGCGTCGGCTCCGTTCAGTCGTTGGTGTCGGAAACGCCGGTCGAGCCACCGTCGGACGGCTGCTCGGCACGGGAGCGTGCGGCGGCGATGGACTTCCGGGCGACGACCAGTCCGTCCTCGGCCGACTGCATGGCGGTGTTCTCGGGCACTCGTGCACTCCTGTTCTTTCGGCTTCCTCCCGCTCAGCTGGAGCGGGGAGGTCTTGAGCAGAGCCGCTGTGAAGGCTGCGAGCAGGGGGGTCTGGAGCGGCGCCCGCCCGCTTTGGGGAAGAGACGGGCAGGCGCTGCACCCCTCGGCTGTCGGGCAGGGGGTCTTTAGGCGCTACACGGAGGCTCCTAGGCGTCCCGGCCCCCGGCATCAACTACTCGCGATCAACACCACCCGCGTCAAGGACCTCCGGGTTCGGGCAGCCGCCGCAAGGTCAGCACGCCGGAACCACCAGCTCGGCCCAGACGGTTTTAACCCAGCGCATCTCGTCGTAGCCCCAGCGGTGTGACAGCGCGTCGACCAGTACCAGACCGTGTCCGGTCTCATCGCCGCCGGCGAGACGATCAGCGCGCCCGGGTCGTCCAACTCGGCTATGCCCCAGGTGTTCAGCGCGACCGAGACGAGCCGCCTGGCACGGCGGGCCGTCTCGGGCTCGCAAGGGAAGGTTTCGGTGTAGCCGGGCGGTCCGACTGCGGTGGGTCTGGTCATGACGCTCACGGGGTCGTCTCCTCAGGACTGCGACGTCCCGCTCACAATGAGGTCACGAGCGGGGACTGTCCTCCACTGCCGCCGAGAAGAAGCCTGAACCTGCCCGGCGACGCCAACGACCGTACGAAGAGCCGGAGTTTCGTCTCAACGAAATTGCGGGGAATTGCGCAACGTCATCCGAGAGAGTTGATCGCCGTCTCGATCAAGGCGCGGGCGCCATTGCCGTGGACGGCCATCTTCGTCAGCTCTCCGAACGCTTTGCGGTAATCGGCGAGTTCACGTGGCTGCACCACGTTGACCTCGGCTGTGAGGGTCTCCACGACGCTGCGTGTGCCGTCATGGAGGTAGAACGCCTCCAGCGGCCACATGGTCCTTTGTGCGGTGAAGGGGATGATGCCCAGGGAGACGGAGGGCAGCGGCATCACGGTCAGCAGGTGCCTCAGCTGTCCGGCCATCGTCTCGGCGTCGCCCACTCGGTAGCGCAGGACGCACTCCTCCATCAATACGACGAACCGGTGGCCGCCCTCGTACAGAAAGCGGCTCCGGGCAACGCGTGCCGCGACAGCCTCGGAGACGTCGTTCGGGGTGCCCTGGAAGTCGGTGATGGCCTCCATCAGGGCCGTTGCGTAGGCGGGCGTCTGGAAGAAGCCTGGCACGACGTTGGAGACATACGCGCGGGTGATGCCACTCTGCGCGTAGCGGTCGTAGACGCCTTCCTGGGTCTTGCGCATACCCATCCGGTGACTCCTGCGCCACTCCACGTACATCGAGTCGACCGCGCGGGCGGTGGCGATCAGGTCGTCAGCCTGCTCGGCGGCGTCGCAGGCAGTGCACCAGGCGCGGATGTCCCCGTCGGTGGGCTGTACCTCGGCCTTTTGGATGCGGGTGGTTTTCGCAGGGTGCCAGCCGCACCGGGCAGAGAGTTCCTTCCCGGTGAGGCCGGCGTCCTTGCGCAGGTGCGTCAGGCGCACGGCGAGCGCTGCACGGGCTGCCTGAGCGCTGGACGATGGGGAGGCGGGCATGGATCAGGGCGGGGTCAGACGGCGTACTTCTCGTGGTCGACGGCACGCTCCCACACGGCCTCGAACGCGTCGAAGCAAAGCTTGACCACGACGGGGTCCTCACTGAATTCCTTGGGCGGATCGGCCCAATCGCCATCTCCGGTGAAGATGTTGAACTGCACCAGCCGGTCGTCGAAGAGCCAGAAGTCGGCTCCCGGCAGGGCGATGTCCACGGCCTTCCGCCGGGGCAGCCAGCGCACCAGCTCACCTGCCTCGACGTTCAGCGCGGTGGCGGCGTGCTCCCAGCGGATGTAGTCGGTCACGGGCTCGGACACGATGCGGGCCCGACGCATCACGACGCCACGGCCAACGGCCTCCCGCACGGTGCCCAGCCACTCGGGCCACCACCGCGCCGTCGGGTCGAGATCGACGTGGCCGGTGCGCTTGAACTGCTCGAACTCCTCGGCCTCGTCACCTACGCCGTACGCGTCGCGCATCTCCAGATGCACGGCGCTGCGGCGCGTACCGGCCAGCAACTCAGCGAAGCTCGGCACGCCGTTCCGCGACATCGCACGCCTCCCTCAGAATCGGCACCATGCGAGCGGGGACGCGGATCACCGTCTCGTGGGCGGGGATTCCCACCGCGTGACCGGCGACCCACTCCGTACCACTGATCAGCGCCTCCAGCACTTCCTCGGCCTTGACCCCTTGGAGGACCAGGTCGGCCGTCTCCTCTTCCACCCACACCGTCGGCGACCCCTCGCCACCGGTGTTCGGGTCGATCCCGATGAACTGTAGGTCCACGATGCCCTCCCGGATCAAGTCGGTTGCGCGTTCTTGCGTACGACGCTCCCGAAGGGTGGGAGGGCCGTCAAGAGCCCAGGGTGAGTTCGAGACGATGTCGGCTTCACCTCGCAGCCGCGCGACATCGTCCTCCGCCTCAAGGGGTTGGAGTCGCAGGCCACAGCCTTCGTGCCGTCGAGCGGCGTGGGCGAGATCCAGTCGGGAGTGCGGGGACGCGACGCGTCAGCCGCTGTCGACCGAGCCGCCGGGCCGTTGGCCCACCACGAACACCCCCATGCCCGTCACCGTCTCCACGAGCCCTTCGTCCTTGAGCACCTTCACCGCCTTGCGCAAGGTGTCGCGGGCCACACCGAACTCGCTTTCCAACTCGACGAGGCTCGGGATGCGACGACCGGTCGAGATGCTGCCGTCCTCAATGCGGGCGCGCAAGATGTCGGCGATCTGACGGTACGGCGGGACTGGCCCTTCCCGGTCAATGGTCATGCCCAAGACACTAGGCGGCGGCCGCATACCGGCCATAGCTACCCCAGAGGGTAGACGGGGGTAGTACACCTACCTTACGCTGCGGCAACACAAGACCCCGGCGAGGTTGCGGGACCTCCCGGGGCATGGCCACCAGCTGACAAGGAGCTGACGACGGTGAGCATTATCCATGTGTTCTTACGACGGGTTCTAGGCGTTTTCCTCCCAGGCACCGGCAAGCGGCGAGCTGGAGCCCGCTCGGGCGAGCTTGCCCCCGCGCACAGGCTCGACGCATCTCGTACGACCGTCGCACCGCGACTCCCGGCCCCGCGTTCCCCGTACGGCCTGGCCACCCCACTCGACGGAGCCGACTCCCTACTGGTCCGCCCCTATCTACTCGCCGTCGAGCCGGAACCGCCCCTGCGTTCGCGACGGCGGATCGTGCTCGCTGTCGCCGCCGACCTCGGTATCGACCTCGACCGGCTTGCCGTCGGCGCGCCGGGAACGGGCGGCGGAGCACGGTGAGGGCCGGGCGATACCCGGAGGGCGACGCATCCCGGCTGACCATCCGGACCTACCAGGTCGACCCCGACGGCGGGCCCGACAGGCAAGTGCGGCAGCGCACGGTCACGGTCAGGCATGACAGAGAGCTGCTGTCACCGACGCACGAGTGGCCCCCGTGCCGCTGCCCGCGCTGCCGGACCGGCCGGGGCCCAACTCCCCTACATCGGCCGCGCGTAGGGCCGCGCGTCCCCGATACGCAGGACGGGCGGCCCTACAACAGCGGCCCCACCTCCGCCCCGAACACCCCTATCTGATCGGCCAACTCACTCCTCCCCCGACTCCTGAACCGCACCTGGATCTGGTCCACTCCCATAGCGCGATACGCCCGAAGCGACTCGGCGATCACCTCCGGCGGTCCCTTGATCGTCCGGCGCCCGACATCCCAGGAGGGCGTGCCGACGTACAACGGCTCGGCGATGGCGCCGACGGTGAATGGTCCCTGGATCCCGGCCTCCTCCCTGAGCCGCCGTATCCGCGCGATCCGGTCCGGCAGCCGGTCCCTCGGATCCCCCTGCGGCAGCCAGCCGTCGCCCTTGAGCGCGGCCCGTCGTACGGCGGCGGGCGAGGAGCCGCCGACCCACAGGGGGACGCGTTCCTGCGCGGGGCGGGGCCGCTGCCCGAGTCCCTCGAAGTCGTACCGCTTGCCGTGGTGCTCGGGGAACTCGTCGGGTCCGAGGGCGGCGCGCAGGGCGTCGAGGCACTCGTCGAGCACGGGGCCGCGCTGCCGGAAGTCCACGCCCAGGGCCTCGAACTCCTCCTGGACGTGCCCCGCGCCCACCCCGAGGACCAGCCGGCCGCCGCTGAGGTGGTCGAGGGTGGCGTACTGCTTGGCGGTGAGCAGGGGGTGGCGCAGGCCGACGACCGCGACGTGGCTGAGCAGCCGGACGCGGGTGGTGGCGGCGGCGAGGAAGGAGAGCGTGGCGACGGGGTCGTACCAGACCGTGCTCATCGCGGCGGCCAGCCGGCGCGGGACGCCGATGTGGTCGCAGCTCGCGAGGTAGGCGAAGCCGGCCCGGTCGGCGGCGCGGGCGATGCCGAGGAGGTCCTCGGGGCCCGCGCCCGCCTCCCAGGGCTCGGCGTAGATCGTGCTCTGCGACTGGACGGGAAGCTGCATCCCGTACGGCAGCGTCACCGCGCACCGCCGGCGCCGGGCCACAGCCCGTCGTCCGTGAGCCCCAGCAGGTCGATGGCGTTGCCGCGCACGATCCGCTCCACGACGTCCGGCTCCAGGTGCCCCATCTGCGCCTCGCCGACCTCGCGGGACTTGGGCCAGGTGGAGTCGGAGTGGGGGTAGTCGGTCTCGTAGAGGACGTTGCCGACGCCTATGGAGTCGAGGTTGCGCAGCCCGAAGGCGTCGTCGAAGAAGCAGCCGTACACGTGCTCGGCGAAGAGTTCGGAGGGCGGCCGGTGCACCTTGTCGGCGACGCCGCCCCAGCCCCGGTTCTCCTCCCACACCACGTCGGCCCGCTCCAGGATGTAGGGGATCCAGCCGATCTGCCCCTCGGCGTACATGACCTTGAGGTTGGGGAACCGCTCGAACTTGCCGCTCATCAGCCAGTCGACCATCGAGAAGCAGCAGTTGGCGTAGGTGATGGTGGAGCCGACGGCGGGCGGGGCGTCGGCGGAGGTGGAGGGCATGCGGCTGGAGGAGCCGATGTGCATGGCGACGACCGTGCCGGTCTCGTCGCACGCGGCGAGGAAGGGGTCCCAGTCGTCGGTGTGCACGGAGGGCAGGCCGAGGTGGGGCGGGATCTCGGAGAAGGCGACGGCACGGACGCCGCGGGCGGCGTTGCGCCGCACCTCCGCCGCCGCCAGCTCGGCATCCCACAGGGGGATGAGGGTGAGCGGGATGAGCCGGCCCCGGGCCTTCGGCCCGCACCACTCCTCCACCATCCAGTCGTTGTAGGCGCGGACGCAGAGCAGGCCCAGCTCGTGGTCCTTCGCCTCGGTGAAGGTCTGGCCGCAGAAGCGCGGGAAGGTCGGGAAGCAGAGGGCGGACTGGACGTGGTTGACGTCCATGTCGGCGAGGCGCGCGGTGACGTCGTAGGAGCCGGGCCGCATCTGCTCGTAGGTGATGACCTCCAGCCTGATCTCGTCCCGGTCGTATCCGACGGCGGTGTCGAGCCGGGTCAGGGGCCGGCGCAGTTCCTCGTAGACCCACCAGTCGCCGACGGGGCCGTCGTCCCCGGGCTCACCCATCACGGGCCTGAAGCGCCCGCCGAGGAAGGTCATCTCCTTCACGGGCGCCCGTACGATCCGGGGGCCGGCGCCCCGGTACTTCGCCGGGAGCCGGTCCTGCCAGACGGTCGCGGGCTCCACGGTGTGGTCGTCCACGGAGATGATCAGCGGAAACGTGCTGTCGTGGGTGTCCATGCGGTTCACGGTAGCGCCGATCTGACGGAGCGTCAGCTACGCGGGCGGGGGCCGGTTCCGGACGGGATGGCCTGATCGGCCCCATCCGCCCGCGGGCCCCTGCGGAGAGACTGTGCAGACCTCGTGGACTCCCGTGTGCCGCCCTGTGATCGGTGTCTCCCACGGCTGACGTATCCGCCGCACACAAGGCAAACTGGCGGGGTTGCTCAGGATGTCTAGGGGGACTTCATGGACGGTGTACCGGACGGTGTGCCGCGCGTACCGGAGCAGCGGCGTACCGGCTTCCCGGCGGGGTCGCCGGAGTCGGCGGAGTCAGCGGCGCTGCGCTTCGGCGTGCTCGGGCCGGTGCGCGCCTGGCGCGGCGACGAGCCGATCAGCACCGGTTCCCCCCAGCAACGCGCCCTGCTCGCCGCCCTGCTGCTGCGCGAAGGCCGTACGGCGACGGCGGCGGAGCTGATCGACGCCCTGTGGGGCGAGGAACCGCCCTCGCAGGCCCTGGCGGCGCTGCGGACGTACGCCTCCCGCCTGCGCAAGGTGCTGGACCCGGGCGTCCTGGTCAGCGAGTCCGGCGGATACGCGGTGCGCGGCCTCGCCGACGGCGCCCTGGACCTGGCCGTCGCCCAGGACCTGGCGACCGAGGCGGAGAAGGCCCGGTCGGCCGGCGACCTGTGCCACGCCCGTGAGGTGCTGCGGCGCGCCCTCGCCCTGTGGGACGGGGAGACCCTGGCGGGGATACCGGGCCCGTACGCGGAGGCCCAGCGCGTCCGCCTGGAGGAGTGGCGGCTCCAGCTCCTCGAATCCCGGCTGGACATGGACCTGGAGCAGGGCTGCCACGCGGAGGCCGTCTCCGAACTCACCGCCCTCACCGCCGCCCATCCGCTCCGCGAGCGGCTGCGCGAGCTGCTGATGCTGGCGCTGTACCGCAGCGGCCGCCAGGCCGAGGCCCTCGCCGTGTACGCCGACACCCGCCGTCTGCTCGCCGACGAACTGGGCGTCGACCCGCGCCCCGGCCTGAGCGAGCTGCAGCAGCGGATCCTCCGGGCCGACCCGGGCCTGGCCGAGCCCTCCTCCCCGGCCCCCGAGCCGGCCTCCGTCACGGTCCGCCCGGCGCAGCTGCCGGCGACGGTGCCGGACTTCACCGGCCGCTCCGGCTTCGTCCGCGAACTGGGCGACCTCCTGGCCTCCGCCGAGGGCCGGGTCATGGCGGTCTCGGCCCTGGCGGGCATCGGCGGCGTGGGCAAGACGACCCTCGCCGTGCACGTGGCCCACCAGGCGCGCGCGGCGTTCCCGGACGGGCAGCTGTACGTCGATCTTCAGGGCGCGGGCGCCCGGGCGGCGGAGCCGGAGACCGTCCTCGGCTCCTTCCTGCGCGCGCTCGGCACGGCCGACTCGGCGATCCCCGACTCCCTGGAGGAGCGCGCGGCCCTGTACCGCTCGGTGCTGGCCGGCCGCCGCGTCCTGGTCCTGCTCGACAACGCCCGCGACGCCGCCCAGATCCGCCCGCTGCTGCCCGGCACGGACGGCTGCGCCGCCCTCGTCACCTCCCGGGTGCGGATGGTGGACCTGGCGGGCGCCCACCTGGTCGACCTGGACGTGATGTCACCGGACGAGGCGCTGGCGCTGTTCACGAAGATCGTGGGCGAGGAGCGGGTGGCGTCCGAGCGGAAGGCCGCCCTGGACGTGGTGGCGGCCTGCGGGTTCCTGCCGCTGGCCATCCGCATCGCGGCGTCCCGCCTGGCGGCCCGCCGCACCTGGACGGTGTCGGTCCTCGCGGCGAAGCTCGCCGACGAACGCCGCCGCCTGGACGAACTCCAGGCCGGCGACCTGGCGGTCAAGGCCACCTTCGAGCTGGGCTACGGCCAGCTGGAGCCCGCCCAGGCCCGCGCGTTCCGCCTGCTGGGCCTGGCGGACGGCCCGGACATCTCCCTCGCGGCGGCGGCCGCGGTCCTGGACCTGCCCGCGGAGGACACGGAGGACCTGCTGGAGTCCCTCGTCGACACGTCCCTCCTGGAATCGGCGGCCCCCGGCCGCTACCGCTTCCACGACCTCGTACGGCTCTACGCGCGTGCGTGCGCGGAGCGGGACGAGCTGCCGCCGAGCGAGCGGGGCGCGGCGGTCTCCCGCCTGCTGGACTTCTACCTGGCCTCGGCCGCGGCCGTGTACGCGATCGAACGGCCGGGGGACCGGCTGGTGGACCATCTGGCCGCGACGACGCACCAGGGCCTGTCCTTCGGCAGCAGGGAGGCGGCCCTCGACTGGCTCTTCGCCGAAGCCGAGTGCCTGCTGGCCTGTGTCGTGCAGTCGCTGCTCGCGCCCACGCTGCGGCGGGCGGCCGGCCTTCTCCTCGTGGCGAAGGACCTTTCGGAGTCCGGCGCCAGCTCGCTCTTCTACGAGCGGGCCGCCACCGCGCTGTGCCAGGCGGCCCAGCAACTGGGCGACGCCCATGTCGAGGCGCAGGCGCGGACCACCCTGGCGCAGGTGCACGTGCGCGCCGGGCGCTTCGACGAAGCGGCTGTCGAAGCGAGCAAGGCGATGACCCTGGAATCGGCCGAGGACCCGTGGTCCATGTGCAACGCCCCCCTGGAACGCGGTGTCATCGCCTTCTACAAGAACGAACTGGAAGACGCCGAGACCTATCTGAGCATCGCCCTGGACAACTTCCGCGGTGACAGGAACGCCCCCGGAGAGGCCAGCGCGCTGTGCAACCTCTCCCGTGTGCATCTGGCCCTGGGCAAGACGAGCACGGCCATCTCGCTCGTGGAGCAGGGCATCGAGATCTACGACGGCCTCGGAGCGGCCCTGCGTCTGGCCAACGGCCGGTACGCCCTCGGGCTCGCGCTGACCGTCGCGGGCCGGTACGGCGAGGCACTGGAACAACTCAGCGCGGCACTGGCCGTCTTCCGGGAGAACCGCCAGCCGCTCTGGGAGGGCGTGACGCACTTCCGCATCGCCGAGGTGCACCTCGCGGCCGGCCGTCCCCCGCTCGCGGCCGCCCATGCCGAGCAGGCCATCGCCCTGCGCGGCATCGGCGGGGAGTGGCGCCGCGGGACGGTCCTCACCGTGCTGGGCAAGGCGCTGCTCGAACTCGGCCAGCCCGACCGCGCCCGTGCCTGCTGGAACGAAGCCCTGTCGATCTACGACGATCTGGGCTCCGCGGAGGCGTCCGAGGTGCGGGCGCTGCTCAGCCCCGTGGCCCCCTGAACGCGGCGGAGTGGGCGTTCATCGTTCGTTTATCGCCGCCCGGCACTCTGTTGCCACCAACCCGTCGCGTCGGGGGGCAGACGGTTTGGTCAACGGCCGTACACGTACGGTGTACCGGCCTTCGGACGCTCATTCGGCAACCCACGGGGGAGTTGCCGGACGGGCGTCCTGTGAAGCGGCAACCGGCCCATGTCACAGAGAGAGATCCATTCCATGAGCGACAAGGTCAAGCCCGAGGACACGCACATCTCCGGTGGGGAAGACGGGGACATCAAGCCCCAGGACACGCACATCTCCTCCGGGGAGCTGGACACGGGCGACATCAAGCCTCTCGACACGCACATCTCCAGCGGCACCGCCACCCCGCTGGACACGCACATCTCGGACGAGAAGGCCTGACGGACCCGGTCCGACGGGGGACTGTCGGGGGAGCATCGGCCGCGGCGGCGCGGAGGGGGAGCCGTCGCGGCCGATGTGTGTCCGGACGCGGGGTCGCTCCGCTACAGCGGAACGACCCTGACGCCCGGCCCGCAGAGCTTTCCCATGTCGTCCTCGTCGGACGTGAAGAGCACGACACCTCCGGGCTGCCGGCCCGCGATGACGGCCAGAGCCGCGTCGATGGCGTACTTGTGACCGTGCAGGCCCGTGTCCTGGAGCAGGGTGACGGCGTCGTCGGCGACGTCCCGCGTCACGGGTTCGACCACGACCCGCGACATCGCCCACGCCCAAGCGGCACGCCGTACCCGACCGTGGTACGCCTCGATCAGCGTCATGGAGCTGGTCACGACGCGCATGCCCGAGCGATGGGCGTCCTTGAGCCGCGCCAGCATCACCCGGTCCCCCAGCACGGCCCGCGAGAGCGCCTCGCAATCCAGCACATAGCAGGACGGCAGCATCAGCTCGCCTTCCGGCGATGCTCACCCTGCTCCGTGAAGTGGCTCTCGAACTCCCTGCGCTCGGCTTCGGCCGACGCGAGCTCGTCGTCGGTGACGGGGCCGTGCTCCTCCTCCAGCCACGCCACCAGCTCGCCCAGCCGGTCCTGCTCCCGCTGACGCTCTATGGCCCGCGTGACATAGGCACTGAAGCCGCCGGACCCGACCTCCTGCCGGATCTCCTCGGCGAGCTCCTCCGGGAGGGTCACGGTGTACTTCTTCGTTGCCATACCGTTCACCATACCCGGGTCCGGGGGTCTCGGCCCGATGGCGTGCGCCGCCGCCCCCGGCGCGCGATAGTGGGTCCGCGACGATCACGATCGGTCCGGACCCGAAGGCGGCGGCATGCCCGGTGAGCAACCCCAGACGTACGAGACCCTCGACGAACGGTTCCGCACGGGCCGGTGCCAGGCCGGGGACTCGGCGCTGGAGACGCTGTTCGAGGGGTGCCGGTGGGCGGAGGGGCCCGTGTACGTGCCCGCCGGGCGGTACCTCGTGTGGAGCGACATCCCCAACGACCGGCTGCTGCGCTGGGACGAGACGACCGGGGCCGTCGGGGTCTTCCGCTCGCCCGCAGGGTTCCCGAACGGCAACACCCTGGACGGTCAGGGGCGTCTCATCACCTGTGAGCAGGGGAACCGGCGCGTGACGCGGACCGAGCACGACGGTTCGGTCACGGTGCTCGCGGAGCGGTTCGAGGGCAAGCGGCTCAACAGCCCGAACGACGCCGTGGTGAGGTCGGACGGGTCGGTCTGGTTCTCCGACCCGGAGTTCGGGATCGCCACCGACTACGAGGGCCACCGCGCGGAGAGCGAGATCGGCGCCCGGAACGTGTACCGGGTGGATCCGGACAGCGGGCACGTGCGGCTGGTCGCCGACGGGTTCCAGGGGCCCAACGGGCTGGTCTTCTCGCCCGACGAGCGGCGGCTGTACGTGTCGGACAGCCTCGCCAACCACATCCGCGTCTTCGACGTCCGCGACGACGGCACGCTCGGCGACGGCGAGGTCTTCGCCGCGTGCGCGCACGGGAACTTCGACAACATCCGCTTCGACGACGCGGGCCGCCTCTGGGCCGCCGCCATGGACGGCGGTGTGCACTGCTACGACCCCGACGGCACGCTCCTCGGCCGCGTCCTGGTCCCCGGCACCGTCGCCAACATCCGCTTCGGCGGCGCCCGGCGCAACCGCATGTTCATCGCCGCCGACACCACGCTGTACTCGCTGATGATGTCGGTGACCGGGACCCCGGCCCTGCCGGTCAGCCGGTGACCCGGTCGCGCAGCGCCCCCTTCACGACCTTCCCGCTCGCGTTCCTCGGCAGTTCCGCCACGAACTCCACCGTGCGCGGCACCTTGTAGTTCGCCATCTCCCGGCGTGACCAGGCGATCAGGTCGTCGGCGGTCACGAGCGCCCCGGACCGCCGCACGACGTACGCCCGGCCCACCTCCCCCAGCCGGGCGTCCGGTACGCCGATCACCGCCACGTCCGCCACGTCCGGGTGCAGTCCCAGGAGCTGCTCTATCTCGGCGGGGTAGGCGTTGAAGCCGCCGACGATGAACATGTCCTTGAGGCGGTCGGTGATCCGCAGGTTGCCCGCGGGGTCCAGGACGCCGACGTCACCGGTGCGCAGCCAGCCGTCCGGTGTCAGGACCTCGGCGGTGGCGGCCTCGTCCTCGTAGTAGCCGGTCATGACGTTGAAGCCGTGGACCAGGACCTCGCCCGGTGCTCCGGGCGGCAGGGGCCGGCCCGCCGGGTCGGCGACCCGTACCTCCGTACCGGGGATGGCCCGGCCCGACGTCGACGCGATCACCGTCGGGTCGTCGCCGCGCCGGCACATCGTGACGACGCCGCCGGCTTCGGAGAGGCCGTAGGCCGTGAGGACCGTGTCGACGCCGAGTTCCCCGCGCAGCCGCTCGACGAGGCGCAGCGGCACCACCGCCGCCCCCGTCACCACCAGGCGCAGTGCGGAGAGGTCGTGGGCGTCCCGGGCCGGGTGGTCGAGGAGGGACTGCAGGAGGGTCGGGGGGCCGGGGAGGACGGAGACGCGTTCCGCGGCGATGTTGGCCAGGACCGTGGTCACGTCGAACACCGGCTGGGGGATCATCGTCGCGCCCCGCATCAGGCAGGCGATCACCCCGGCCTTGTAGCCGAAGGTGTGGAAGAAGGGGTTCACGATCAGGTAGCGGTCGCCCCGGGCCAGGCCCGCCAGGCCACCCCAGATGTCGTAGGCCCGCAGCGTCTGCGCGTGGGTGATGACCGCGCCCTTGGGGCGGCCCGTCGTGCCCGAGGTGAAGATGATGTCCGAGGGGTGGGAGCCGTCCACCGCGTCGGCCCTGCGGCGGACTTCCGCGGGGCCCACCCCCTCCCCGCTCGCCAGGAAGTCCTTCCAGGTGAGGAAGGCGGCCGGGGCGTCCTCCGCGAAGACCACCGCGTGCTCCAGGGCGGGCAGGCCGGGCAGCGGGCCGTCGCCGGGGCCCTCCCCCACCGCCCTGCGCAGCGAGGCCACGTACGAGGTGCCGAGGAACGTGCCCGTCACGAACAGCAGCCGGGCCCCGCTGCGGCGCAGGACGTCCGCCGCCTCCGTGCCCTTGAAGCGGGTGTTGAGCGGGACCAGGACCCCGCCCGCCGACACCGCTCCCAGGGCCGCGGTGATCCAGTCGAGCGTGTTCGGCGCCCAGACGGCGACCCGGTCGCCCGGTCCGAGCCCGTTCGCCAGGCAGGCCGCCGCCGCGCGGTCCACGCGCGCGCCCAGTTCCGCGTACGTGATGCGGGTCCGGCCCTCGACGACCGCCTCGACGTCCGCGTAGTGCTCGGCCGCCGCCCTCACCAGGCCCGGAACGCTTCCCCACGCCGTGTCCGCTCGCACCGCAAGCCTCCCGAGAACCCGAGGAGCTGACTGACCGTCAGATTAGCGGTAATCTGACGCCCTGTCAGCGACCGTTCGGGCCGGAGGTGCGCGCAGCATGGCAGCAGGATCGGCAGGCCTCAAGGACGCCACCGCCATCGTCGGCATCGGCCAGACCCCCTTCGCCAAACGGCTCCCCGAGGACGAACGCACCCTCGCCTGCCGCGCCGTGCTGGCCGCCCTCGACGACGCCGGGATCGCGCCCGGCGAGGTCGACGCGCTCGCCTCCTACACGATGGAGGAGACCGACGAGGTGGAGCTGGCGAAGGCCTGCGGCTTCGGCGACCTCACCTTCTTCAGCAAGGTCGGCTTCGGGGGCGGGGGTTCGTGCGCGACGGTCGCGCACCTCGCCGCCGCCGTCGCGAGCGGCCAGGCGAGCGTCGGGGTCGCCTGGCGGTCGCGCAAGCGGGGCAGCGGGCCGCGGCCGTGGACGAACACCGCCGTGCAGCTCCCGACCCCGGCCCAGTGGACCCGGCCGTTCGGGCTGCTCCGGCCGGTCGACGAGATCGCCATGCTCGCCCGCCGCTACCTCCACGAGTACGGCGCCACCCGCGACCACCTGTTCAACGTCGCCCTGGCCTGCCGCAATCGCGCCAACCAGAACCCCGCCGCGATCATGTACGACCGGCCCCTGACCCGCGAGATGTACATGACGTCCCGGTGGATCAGCGAGCCGCTCTGCCTCTTCGACAACTGCCTGGAGACGGACGGGGCGCTGGCGTGTGTCGTCGTCTCCGCCGAGCGCGCCCGCGACTGCCGCCGGAAACCCGTCTACGTCCACTCCGCCGCCCAGTCGCTGCCCGCCCAGCACCACGGCATGGTCAACTACTGGAACGACGACCCCCTCACGGGCCCGGCCTGGACCGCCGCCCGGCACCTGTGGAAGCACGCCGACCTGGCCCCCGAGGACGTGGACGTCGCCCAGATCTACGACGCCTTCACGCCGTTGGTGCTGCTCTCCCTGGAGGGCTACGGCTTCTGCGGGCGCGGCGAGGGCGGGGCGTTCACCGAGGGCGGGGCCCTGGAGACCGGCGGGCTGCTGCCCCTGAACACCGGCGGGGGCGGGCTGTCCGAGGCGTATGTGCACGGCTTCAACCTGATCACCGAAGGGGTGAAGCAGCTGCGCGGGACCAGCACCGCGCAGGTGCCGGGCGCCTCCACCTGCCTCGTCACCGCGGGTGAAGGGGTGCCGACCTCCGCCCTGCTGCTGAGGAGTTGAGATGCTGCGACCCGTCACCGACACCGACGGCGCCCCCTTCTGGACATACGCGGCCCGGGGCGAGCTGCGCGTCCAGGCCTGCGCCGACTGCGGCGAGCTCCGCTTCCCGCCCCGCCCCTGCTGCCCGCACTGCCAGTCGTTCGCGTCGGACTGGCGCCGGATGTCCGGCCAGGGCCGCGTCTGGTCGTACGTGGTCGCCCATCCGCCGCTGCTGCCCGACTACGCCGCGCTGGCGCCCTACGACGTGGTCGTCGTCGAGCTGGCCGAGGCGCCGCGCATCCGGCTCGTCGGCAACCTGGTCGCGGAGCCGGGCGCGGCGATCGGCTCCCTGCCCGCGGAGCGCCTGCGGATCGGCGCCCGGGTGCGGGTCGTCTTCGACGACGGCATGCCCCGGTGGGTCCTGGAGCGGTCATGAGCGCGGTGCTCGTCAGGTCCGACGAGGACAGCGGGGTCGCCGTCGTCACCCTGAACCGGCCCGAGCGGCTCAACGCCGTCGACCTCGCCATGGCCCGCGAACTCGCCGGGGTGTGGCGGCGGTTGCGGTTCGACGACGCCGTGCGGGCGATCGTCCTCACCGGGGCCGGCGAGCGCGCCTTCTGCACGGGCATCGACCGGGACGCCGTCGTGCCGCAGCCGAACTCGCCCTACGCGCAGGACGATCCGCTGCTCGGCGTCGGGCCCAAGGCGAACGACCTGTGGAAGCCGGTGGTGGCCGCGGTGCGCGGGATGGCCTGCGGGGGCGCCTTCTACCTGCTCGGCGAGGCGGAGTTCGTCGTCGCCGACACCACCGCCTCCTTCTTCGACCCGCACACCACCTACGGCATGGTCAGCGCCTACGAGTCCGTCCTCATGGCGCAGCGCATGCCGTACGGGGAGGTCGCGCGGATGGCCCTGCTGGGGACGGCCGAGCGGATCTCGGCGCGGCGGGCGCACGAGGTGGGGCTGGTGTCGGAACTCGTCGAGGAGGGCGAGGCGTTGACGGCGGCGATCGCCTGCGCCACTGTCATCGCCGGCCATCCGACTCAGGCCGTCCAGGGGACGGTGCGGGCGCTGTGGGCCGCGACCGAGGCGGGTCGGTCCCGGGGCATCGCGCAGGCACCGCACCTCATCGCGCTCGGGAACGCGCAAGCCCGGGAACAGGCCCGGCTGTTCGCGACACGGGGGCGGGAGTACCGGTTGCGTTAGGAAATGGTTTACGTCTACACGCGTATGCTCGACGCGTGGTTGAGCATCGGATGATCGACGTGAACGGCATTCAGCTGCACATCGCGGAGCAGGGCGAGGGCCCGCTCGTGGTGCTGCTGCACGGCTTCCCGGAGTCCTGGCACTCCTGGCGGCACCAGTTCGGACCGCTGGCCGAGGCCGGCTTCCGGGTGGTCGCGCCGGACCAGCGCGGGTACGGCGGCAGCGATCACCCCGAGGACGTGGCCGACTACAGCATCCTGCACCTGGTGGGGGACGTGGTCGGGCTGATCCGCGCGCTGGGCGAGGAGCGGGCGTTCGTCGTCGGGCACGACTGGGGCGCGCCGGTGGCCTGGCACACCGCGCTGCTGCGGCCGGACGTGGTGCGCGGGGTGGCGGGACTGAGCGTGCCGCCGCCCTTCCGTGGCGGGCAGCCGCCGCTCAGGACCATGCGCGAGCGGTTCGGCGGGCGCTTCTACTGGAACTACTTCGAGGAGCCCGGCGTCGCGGAGGCCGAGTTCACCGCGGACACCCGCACCACCCTGCGCAAGCTGCTGTACTCCGCCTCGGGTGACGCCCCGGGCGCCGGGCGCCCCGAGCAGGCCCTCGTCGACCCGGAGCGCGGCTGGCTCGCGGACGCCGCGAACCCCGAGGTGCTGCCCGCGTGGCTCACCGAGGAGGACCTCGACCGGCTCACCGAGAGCTTCGCGCCGGGCTTCACCGGCGCGCTCAACTGGTACCGCAACCTGGACCGCAACTGGGAGCTGACCGCCCCCTGGCAGGGCGCGGTGGTGTCCCCGCCCGCGCTGTACATGTACGGCGACCGGGACCTCGTGCCCGCCTTCCCGGGCACGCCCGAGCTGATCGACAAGCTGCCCGAGCTGATGCCGAACCTGCGCCGGAAGCCGCTCGTGCTGCCGGGCTGCGGCCACTGGACGCAGCAGGAGCGGCCCGACGAGGTGAACGAGGCGCTGCTCGGCTTCCTCACGGAGCTGCGGGACTGACGGGCAGCGCTGTCGCGGTCATGCCACCACCTGGCGGCCGTCGCGCACCGGGCGTAGCGTCTTGGGTGAGAGCGGTGAACGGGTCGCTCCCCCAGCCGCTCCCCATGCGACGGCCGCCGTCCGGAACCCCTTCCGTACGCCGTGCGACGGCCGTCCCCGGGCGCGTCAGGCGGTGCGCGCCGTGCCCGTGCCCTTCTCCGCGTCCAGCGCGTACACGCAGCGGTCCTTGCTGCACGCGTACACCACCCCGTCCCGCACGACCGGGGAGCCGGTGATCTCGCCGCCGGTGGCGAGCTTCCAGCGCAGCCGGCCGTCGTCGGCCTTCAGGGTGTAGAGCAGGTGGTCGGTGGAGCCGAAGTGGATGCGGCCCTCGGCGACCGAGGGGGCGCCCACGATGTCGCCGCCCGCCTGGAAGCGCCACTTGGGCGTACCGGTGACCGCGTCCAGGGTGTAGAGGCCCTTGCCGCTGCCCACGTGGACGTGGCCGGCGGCGACCAGGACGGGTTCGACGGAGGCGCGGGACTCGGTGGCGATGCGCCAGCGGTCGCGGCCGTCGGTGGCGTCGAGGGCGTAGACCGTGCCGAGGTAGTCGGCCAGGTAGATGCCGCCGCCGGTGACGGCAGGGCCCGGCACGAAGGTGGGCGGGGAGAGGAAGACGGCCGGGGCCTCGAAGTGCCACTTCACGTGCCCGGCCGCCACGTCGAGGGCGAGGACGCGGGTGCCGGCGCAGACGTACACGTACCCGTCGGTCGCCGGGGCGATCCGGACCGGGACGCCGCCGCAGGAGGCCGCGTCGCCGATGGGGTACGACCAGCGCTCGTCGCCGGTGCGGGCGTCCAGGGCGCGCAGCCGGGCGTCCTGCCACACATAGACCGTGCCGTCGTGCAGGGCGGGTCCGGCCTCGGGGGATTCGAAGTCGGTCTGGCAGCCGGTGATCTCCCAGAGCTTCTGGCCGCCGGATGCCTCCCAGCCCTGGACGCCGCCGCCCCGGGTGCCGGTGACGACGGTGCCGCGGCCGGCCTTGAGCGCGTAGACCCAGGCGTCCGTCTGCAGGCGCCACAGGTCGGCGCCCTCGCGGGCGTCGAGGGCGAACAGGGTGGGCCCGTCGGAGGCGTGGATGCGGCCGTCGGCGACCGCCATGGACCAGGCGACGTCCCGGGTCTTGAAGCGGCGGCGGCCGGTGGCCACGTCCAGGGCGTGCACCTCGAAGGAGGTGACGTAGACGAGGTCGTCGGCCACGGCCGGGGTGCCCCAGACGTCGTTCGACATGCGGAAGCGCCAGGGGCGCCAGCCGCCGGCCTGCTCGGGCGGCGCGGCCGGGGCCGGGGGCGCGGCGACGGCCGGGCCCACGGCGGGGTCGGTGCCGTTGACGCCGGGGCGGGGCTTGGACCAGGAGGCGGCGAGGGCGGCCTCCGGAGGGAGTGCCTTGACGGCGGCGGCACGGACGTCGGCGACGCGCGGGCCCGGGCCGATGGGCACCTGGGCGCCGGCCAGCCGCACGGGGCCGGTGTCGGGGCCGCCGACGGGGGCGGGGACCGGAGCCGGGGCCGGGACGACGGGGTCGTGCGAGGGCGGGGGCGGGATGGGCGCGGGGCCGGGGGCGGGGCGTCCGCCGCCGCTGCGGCCGGAGCCGGCGGCGGGCTTGCCGGCCGGGCGGCCGTTGCGGCGGGACTCGATCAGGCCCACCGCCCGCTCGGGCAGCCACGCGGAGGCCGTGCCGCTGTCGTCGGAGCCGGAGCCGAAGAGGTGCGGGGCCAGCTGCGCCTGGAGGTCGGCCGGGTTGGGGCGGGCCGTGGGGTCCATCTGCATGCAGGACTCGATGAGCGGCCGCAGCTCGTCCGGGAGCCCTTCGAGGTCCGGGCCCTCGCGCAGCAGCATGAAGACCGTCTCGACCGGGTTGGCGCCGTGGAAGGGCGGGTGTCCGGTGGCGGCGAAGACCAGCATGGAGCCGAGCGAGAAGACGTCGCTCGCGCCGGTGACGCTCCGGGAGTCCTTGGCCTGCTCGGGGGACATGTAGGCGGGCGTGCCGACGGCGACGTTCGTCATCGTCAAACGCGTGTTCGACACGCCGGACGCGATACCGAAGTCGATCACCCGGGGCCCGTCCTCGACCACGAGGACGTTCGACGGCTTGAGATCCCGGTGCACCAGCCCGGCGCCGTGGATGGACTGCAGCGCCTCGGCCACGCCCGCCGCGAGCCAGCGCACCGCCTGGGCCGGCAGCGGCCCGCAGTCGTTCACTATCTCTTCCAGGGAGGGCGCGGGGACGTACGCGGTGGCCAGCCACGGCACGGCGGCGCGCGGGTCGGCGTCCACGACGGCGGCCGTGTAGAAGCCGGAGACGGCCCGGGCCGCCTCCACCTCACGCGTGAAGCGGACCCGGAACAGCTGGTCCTCGGCCAGCTCCGTCCGGACGGTCTTGATCGCCACGCGCCGGCCCGACGCCGAGCGCGCGAGATAGACCAGCCCCATGCCGCCGGCACCCAGCCGTCCCAGCACCTCGAACGGCCCGATCCGCCGCGGATCGTGCTGCGTCAGCTGATCCACCACTCTGCCTGCCACCTCCCCGTACGAGCCGCGCCAAGCCACATGTTCCACGCGACCCCGTGCAGCGTCTCACCACCGCACCGCCATGGCGGCACGCACCCCGATTCTTCCTGGCCGGAGCCGTGGTGGCGAACCCGGTGACCATTGGGGTGTCTCGCCATATACAGGGACAAAAGATGACCATAGGGTATCCGCGGGTGCCTGCTCAGCGGTGCAGCAGCGCGAAGGACGCCCCCTGATCGTCGGTGACGACGGCGACCGTGCCGTACGACGTCTCGAAGGGCGGGGCCTGGATCCGGCCGCCGAGCCGGGTGACGTCCTCCACCGCGGCCGGTACGTCCTCGACGGCGAAGTGGACGAGGAAGTGGGGCGGCATCTCGGCCGGGAAGACGTCGGAGACCGGGGCGCGGCCGAAGTCGGGCTCGGCCTCGGGGCCGAACAGGGCCTTCTGGAAGAGATCGCCGTAGAAGGCGTTGGCCGCCTCGGTGTCCCGGGCGTACAGCTCGGCCCAGGCGAAGGTGCCCGGCTCGTGCCGCCGGCCGAAGCCGGGGTGCTCCGCCGGCTGCCACAGGGCGAAGACGGCCCCCTCGGGGTCGGTGACGAGCGCGGTGACGCCCAGCTCGCCGGCCGGCACCGGCGCCGAGACGATCTGCCCGCCGGCGTCCCGGATGCGCCGGGCCAGGGCCGGGGCGTCCGGGGTGGCGAAGTACACCGTCCACACGGTGGGCAGCCGGCCGTCCATCTTGCGGACCAGCGCGGCCACGGGTTCGCCGTCCTTCAGCGCCTGCGCGAAGGGGCCGAACCAGTCCTCGAAGGTCCACCCGAAGAGTTCGCCGTAGAACCGCTTGCCCGCCTCCACGTCGGGAAGCTGCGCGTCCACCCAGCAGGGGACGCCCTCTGCGTACACCGATGCCCTGTTTTCGGCCATGTCGCCAACGTAACCGCGAAGGCCGCACCCCGCAGACCAGGCACACCAGCCCCCGCACTCCCTTACACCCCATTTGCAGTCGGCCGAATCGCGCCCCGATCACGCCTCGGTAAGCTGACGGCATGACAGGACAAGTGCGTACCGTCGACGGCCGCGTGGCCGGTAGGCGTGGGCAGGCGACCCGGCAGAAGCTGCTCGACTGCCTCAGCGAGATGCTCAGCTCCTCCCCGTACCGGGATGTCAAGGTCATCGATGTCGCCCGGAAGGCGGGCACTTCGCCCGCGACCTTCTACCAGTACTTCCCGGACGTCGAGGGCGCCGTCCTGGAGATCGCCGAGCAAATGGCGACCGAGGGCGCCGCGTTGACCGAGCTCCTGCAGGGCCGTTCGTGGGCCGGCAAGGCCGGCTGGCAGACGGCGCAGGAACTCGTCGACGGGTTCCTGGAGTTCTGGCGCAAGAACGACGCGATCCTCCGGGTCGTGGATCTCGGCGCCGCCGAGGGCGACAAGCGCTTCTACAAGCTCCGCATGAAGATCCTGAACTCGGTGAACAACTCCCTCGCGGACGCCGTCGCCGAGCTCCAGGCCAAGGGCCGGGTCGACAAGGACGTGAACCCGGCGGCCGTCGCCGGTTCGCTGGTCGCGATGCTCGCGGCCGTCGCCTCCCACCAGAAGGGCTTCTCCTCCTGGGGCGTGAAGCAGGCCGAACTGAAGCCGAACCTCGCGCTGTTGGTGCACCTGGGCGTCACCGGGAGAAAGCCGACGAAGTAGCCGGCCACAGCGGCCCTCTTACCCTTCCCAAGTCCTGTCTGGCAGGCGGTGGTCCACCCGGGTGGACTGCCGCCTGTCGTGCTTTCACCGCCGCACGAGCCGGAACACCCGGATCTCCCGGTCCACCCGCGCCTGGTACGCCGCGTACGGCGGCCAGAACGCCAGCACCGCCTTCCAGGCCGCGGCCCGCTCCTCCCCCTCCAGCAGCCGGGCCGTGACCGGGATGTCCCGGCCCTTGAAGTTGATCTCGGCCTCGGGATGGGCGAGCAGGTTGTGGCTCCAGGCGGGGTGCCCCGGCCGCCCGAAGTTGGACCCGACCAGGATCCAGCCGCGCCCGCCCTCCTCCGGCATGCAGGCCAGTGGCGTCCGCCGCCGCTGTCCGCTCCTCGCCCCGGTCGCGGTCAGCACCACTCCGGGCAGGAGCTGGGCGCTGAGCAGCACCTTCCCGCGAGTGAGCCGGTGCACGGCCCGGTCGAGGGCCGGGACGACGTACGGCGCCACCCGCGCGAACCCGCGGGTGGAGGACACCTTCTGCACGATCCGCGCGCCCCTCATCGGCCGGCCTCCTCGAAGACGTGCGCCAGGTCGGCGGCGTGTGCCCGCAGCCGGTGCACCGGCCCGAAGAGCAGCTCGTCGCCCGCGGCGCGCTTGAAGTACAGGTGGGCCTCGTGCTCCCAGGTGAAACCGATGCCGCCGTGCGACTGGATCGCCTCGGCGGCGGCCTCGCGCAGGGCCTGGAGCGCCTGGGCCAGGGCGGGCCCGCCGGCCGCCTCCCCCCGGGCGGCGGCCCAGGCCGCGTAGTACGCCGCCGAGCGGGCCGCCTGCACCTGGACGTGGACGTCGGCCAGCCGGTGCTTGACCGCCTGGAAGGAGCCGATCGGCCGCCCGAACTGCTCGCGCTGGCGCACGTACTCCACGGTCCGCTCCAGCACCCGGTCGGCGGCCCCGACGGCCTCGGCGGCGAGACAGGCGGCGGCGGTGTCGCCGAGCCGGGCGAGGGCGGCGAGCACGTCGTCGCCGTCCCGCCCCAGCAACTCGGCGCCGACGTCGCGGAGTTGGACGCGGGCCTGCGGCCGGGTGGCGTCCAGCGCGGTCTGCCGTACGCGGGTGAGGCCGGCCGCGTCACCGCGCACGAGGAAGAGCAGGACCCGGGACCGGGCGAACCCTCCGGCGTGCGCGGCGACCACGAGGAGCCCGGCGCTGTGCCCGTCGAGGACCTGGTCGGCCTGCCCGTACAGCCGCCAGCCGCCCTCCGCCCGCCGGGCCTGCACGCCCCCGGCCCGACCGCCGCCCGCCCAGTCCCCGCCCGGGTCGTGGCCGGTGAGCGCGAGGGCGGTGGCGAGGGCGGGGCCCGGCACGGCGAGGGCGGCGGTCAGCGCGCCGGAGGCGATGCGCGGGAGCAGGACGGCCCGCTGGGCGTCGGTGCCGAGGGCCAGCAGCAGCGGGGCGGCGAGGACGGCCGTGGCGAGCAGCGGGGAGGGGGCGAGCGCCCGGCCCGTCTCCTCGCAGGCCAGGGCCAGCTCCGTCACCGAGCAGCCGACACCGCCACAGGTCTCGGGGAGGGCCAGGCCGGGCAGGCCGAGCTGCTCGGCGAGGGCGGCCCACAGGGCCGGGTCGTGTCCGGCCGGGGTGTCGACGGCGGCCCGCAGCTCTCCGGGGCCGCACCGCTTGTGGAGCAGGTCGCGCAGGGTGCGGCGGATCTCGTCCTGTTCGGCGGTGAAGCGGGCGTCCATGGCCACCTCCGTATCTGACGGTGCGTCATATTAGGGCGGCGGGGCGGGGATGCCCAGAGTCCTGCCGCTCCCGCCGACGGGCTTATCTGATGTACCGTCAGATTCATGGTGGCCCGGAGGAAAGTGGCCGTCGTCGGCGTGGCCCTCTCGGACTGCGGCCGCGTGGACGACGCGACCCCGTACGCCCTGCACGCCCAGGCGGCCCGCCGCGCCCTGGCCGACGCGGGCCTGGACCGGTCGCTGGTCGACGGCTTCGCCTCGGCGGGCCTGGGCACCCTCGCCCCCGTCGAGGTCGCCGAGTACCTGGGGCTGCGCCCCACCTGGGTCGACTCCACCTCGGTCGGCGGCTCCACCTGGGAGGTCATGGCGGCCCACGCGGCGGACGCGATCGCGGCCGGGCACGCGCGCGTGGTGCTGCTCGCCTACGGCTCCACGGCCCGGGCGGACGTCAGGGCGGGCCGCCGCACCGGGACACTGTCCTTCGGAACCCGCGGCCCGCTGCAGTTCGAGGCCCCCTACGGCCACACCCTGATCGCCAAGTACGCCATGGCGGCCCGCCGTCACATGATCGAGTACGGCACGACGATCGAACAGCTCGCGGAGGTCGCGGTGCAGGCCCGGGCCAACGCGGCCCTGAATCCGGAGGCGATGTTCCGCACCCCGGTCACGGTGGACGACGTCCTGGCCGGACCTATGATCGCCGACCCCTTCACCAAGCTGCACTGCTGCCTCCGCTCCGACGGCGGGGCCGCGGTGCTGCTGGCGGCGGAGGAGTACGTACGGGACTGCCGCACCTCGCCGGTGTGGGTGCTGGGGAGCGGGGAGTCCGTCTCGCACGCGGCGATGTCCGAGTGGCCGGACTTCACGGTCTCGCCGGCGGCGGTGAGCGGACGGCTGGCGTTCGCCCGGGCGGGAGTGCGGCCGTCGGAGGTCGACTTCGCGGAGATCTACGACGCCTTCACCTACATGACCCTGGTGACGCTGGAGGACCTCGGCTTCTGCGGCAAGGGCGAGGGCGGGGCCTTCGTGGAGAAGGGGCGGCTGCGGGTCGAGGGCGGCGCGCTGCCGGTGAACACCGACGGGGGCGGTCTTTCGGCCCAGCACCCCGGGATGCGGGGGCTGTTCCTGCTGGTGGAGGCGGTGCGTCAGCTGCGCGGGGAGTGCGGGGAGCGGCAGGTGCGGCGGAGGGGCGGCGCGCTGCCACGGCTCGCCGTCGCCTCCGGCACGGGGGGCTGGTTCTGCTCGTCGGGGACGGTGGTGCTGGCGGCGGGGTGAGGCACCTGCGGACAAACGGCACATATCTCCACTGGTCATAGCCGGTCGGGAGATGGGCTCGGGGACGAAAGCACAAGATCGGCAGGGGCTTCCGGTTCGGGCGGCGGATGGCGACCCTGGTGCGGCGGCCCCGAGGTCCTGGCCGCTTCCCCCTGCGTGAAGGAGCCCCGCCATGGACGGCTGGTACGTGGACGACCGTTGCTTCAACTGCGACGCGGCCCGGCAACTGGCGCCCGAGCTGATCATCGAACGGGAGGGACGGTCGCGGATCCTGCGGCAGCCCGAGGACGCGGCGGAGGAACGACGGTTACACGCGGCCGCGTTCGCCTGCCCCACCCGCTCGATCCGCCCGGCGTCGGGCCGCCCCGACGCGTCGCTGGACCCGTTCCCGATGCCCCTGGACGACGGTGTGCTGCTGTGCGGCCACAACTCCGCCCACACGGCCGGAGCCACCTCCTACCTTCTCCGGCGCCCGTCCGGCACCGCCATGATGATCGACACCCCGCGCTGGAGCCGCGACCTCGCGGCCCGGTACGAGGCGGCCGGCGGCCCCGTCACCGACGTCCTGCTCACCCACCGCGACCACGCCGCGCACGGCCGCCGTTACGCGGACCGCTTCGGCGCCCGGCTGTGGATCCACGAGGGCGACCTGGACGCCGCGCCCGACGCGGACCGGGTGCTGCGCGGGACGGAGCCGCAGGACATCGGCGACGGCGTCACCGCGTATCCGCTGCCCGGCCACACGCGGGGCTCCGTGCTCTACCTCGCGGACGACCGGTACTGCTTCAGCGGCGACAGCTTCTACTGGTCGCGCACGACCGGCGACCTGGAAGTGGCGGAGAGCGTTACCTGGCACTCCGTCGAGGAACTGGCCCGCTCCCTGGGCCGGGTGGCCGCACGGCTGCGCTTCGAGTGGCTGCTGCCGGGCCACGGCGACCGGCGCCGCCTGCCCGTGGACGAGATGTCCGGACGGCTGCGGTCCCTGGCGGAACGGACCCGGCGGCTGCGGCCGCGGCCGGTCGACTTCACGGCGGTCCGCTGGTGACCGTGCACGCCGGGGAACACCGGGGCCCGGCAAGGGCGTTGTGAAGCTCCGCACCCCGACCGCCCCGTTCGAAGGAGACCCGGAATGGCCCTGACCCGCGAAGAGCGTGAACAGTTCCTCGCCGAGCCGCACATCGCGGCCCTCGCGGTCGACGCGGGGCCGGGCCGGGCCCCGCTCACGGTGCCGATCTGGTACCAGTACGAACCCGGCGGCGACATCTGGATCATGACCGGGCTCGACTCCCGCAAGTACGAGCTGATCAAAGCGGCGGGCCGGTTCTCCCTGATGGTCGACCGGGTGGAGCCGACGATCCGGTACGTGTCCGTGGAGGGCCCGGTGGTCGACACGGGCCCCGCGACCCTCGAACAGCTCCGGGAGATCTCGGCGCGCTACCTGCCGGCCGAGAAGGTCGACGGCTATGTGGACTTCGCCGGGAAGAACCACGGGGAGCAGCTGGTGCTGCGCATGCGGCCGGAGCGGTGGGTGTCGTCGGACCTGGGACAGGTGTGAAGCCCCGGGTGACTCCGCCACCGGTGACAATCGGGGCATGGCAACCGATCTTCACGAGCTGCTGAGGTCCCTGCGGGTCTGGGACCCGGAGGTCACGAACCTCCCGCCCCTCGACCCGGCGACCGCCCCCGCCGCTCCGCTGCCGCTCTTCACCGAGTGGTTCGCGGCGGCGGTGGCGGCCGGGCAGACCGAGCCGCACACGATGTCCCTGGCGACCTCGGACGCGTCGGGCCTGCCCGACGTGCGGATCGTGATGCTGCACGGCGCGGACGAGACGGGCTGGTCCTTCGCGTCCCACGCGGGCAGCCGCAAGGGCCGCCACCTCGCCGCCCGCCCGTACGCCGCGCTCGGCTTCTACTGGCCGGTGCTGGGCCGCCAGGTCCGGGTGCGCGGCCCCGTCTCGGCCGCCCTCTCCGAGGAGTCCCAGGGTGACCTCCACGCCCGCTCGACGGGTGCGCTGGCGGCGGCGCTGACCGGGAGGCAGAGCGAGGTCCTGGAGTCGCTGGACGACCTGGCCCGGGCCTCGGAGTCGGCGTGGGAGCGGGCGGCGCGGGAGCCTCGGACGCCGGTGCCGTCCTGGACGCTGTACCGGCTGCGGGCCGAGGAGGTGGAGTTCTTCCAGGGCGACGCACGGCGCCGGCACGTCCGGCTCCGCTACCGGCGTGACGGTGAGCGCTGGGCGCGGGAGCTGCTGTGGCCGTGAGCAGGCCCCTGACGCAAGCGGACCACCGACTTCGGGCCTACGTCTTTGTGCCGGTCGCGGCTGGGCCCGCGGTCCGATCCACCGGCCCCTGACGCCGGTTAGCGTCGCAGCATGCGAATCGGATTACTCGGCACCGGACATGTCGCCCGCGCACTGGCCCAGGGCTGGAGCGCGGCCGGACACGACGTACTCCTCGGCTCCCGCCGTCCCGCGGAGCGGACCGGCCTGGGCCTGCCCGTGGCGGGCCTGAGCGAGACGGCGGCACACGCCGAGGTGCTGGTCAACGCCACCCCGGGCAACGTCTCCCTGGAACTGCTCCGCTCCCTCGGGGCACCGGCGCTGGCCGGCACCGTGCTCATCGACGTGGGCGTCGGCCTCTCCGACGACTACACCGAGCTCTCCCACCCCAACAGCAGCCTGGCCGAACAGATCCAGGAGGCCTTCCCGGGGACCCCCGTCGTCAAGACGCTGTGCACCATGGACGCGACCGCGATGATCGCCCCGGGCAGTCTGGACGGCCCGAGCACCGTCTTCCTCTCCGGCGACGACGCCGAGGCCAAACGCACCGCCGGCCGCCTGCTCACCGACCTCGGCTGGCCCGAGTCGTCCCAGCTGGACATCGGCGGCATCACCACCGCACGCGGCCAGGAGCACTTCGCCCTGCTCTTCATGGGCATCGCGAACGGCCTGGGGTCCCACACGTTCAACATCAAGGTCGTCCCCGGCCCCGCCGCCTGACGCCTGACGCCTGACGCCTGACGCCTGACGCCTACGAGAAGTCGTAGACCGTGAACTCCGCGACCGGCCTGTACCCGATCCGCTGGTACAGGCCGTTGCTGGTCGGGTTCGCCAGGTCCGTGAAGAGGACCACTTCCTTCGCCCCGGCGGCGAGGGCGGCGCGGCTGACCTCGGCCGTCACGGCACCGGCGTAACCCCGGCCGCGGAAGCGGGGCGGGGTGTAGACCGCGGCGACGCGCACCTGGCCGGCGACCCGGGGGCTGGTGCCGGCCATGGCGACGGGTGTGCCGTCGGGCGTCTCCCAGAAGGTGATGCCGCCGCTTCCGATCCGGGCGTCCGCCCACTCGGCGGAGTCCCGGACCGTGCCCAGGCCGACGGCCGCGCTGAACTCGTCGTGCCAGCGGATGAGTTGCTCGCGGTCCGCCGCGCCGGCGACCCGCGGCCCGCCGGGCGGTACGGGCCCGGGCGCGGTCAGGGCGCCGAGCCGGTAGAGGCGTTGCCGCTGTCTCGGCGTCGCGGTGACGCCGGTGTGCCGCTGCCAGGCCTCCGTGAAGGCGGCGGCGGTGTCGCGCTCGGCGTTCACACCCGGCAGGCGCCGGCCGAGGGCGGCCAGTCGCGCGGCGAGGGCGTCGGCGTCCTCGGCGGTGAGGGCGGTGAGGTTCAGCCAGTGCGGCGGTGTGCGGAAGAAGGCCGCCTCGACGAGGCCGTCCCGGTCCAGCACGCCGAACTCCGGCGGCCCGTCGCCGTAGACGCGCGGCCCGTGCCTGCGCAGCGTCTCCGTGACGGTCAACGGCACGGTGTGCAACGCCGGCCGGGAGCGGAGGAAGGCGCCCGCGCGGGTGAGGAAGTCGTCGAGGCTTCGGGTGAAGTGCCAGGTGCCGGTGTCCATGCCTCATCCTGCCGCCGTCCCTCGCTCCGGCGCCCCGGATTTACGGGCGGGCCCCGCGGCTCACTTGCCGCTGTCCTCGGCGAGGGTGTGGGCCACGAGGGCGTTGGCGTGGCCGTGCCCCAGGCCGTGCTCGGACTTGAGCCAGTCGACGAGCTCCCTGTGCCGGGTCAGCGGCGAGGTGCGGATGAGCGCCTTCCAGTCGGCGATCGGCCGGCCGTACTTCTTCTCGATGGAGGGGAAGTAGCTCGCGGGGCCCTTCACGGGTGCGGTCATCTCGGGTGTCCCTTCTCTGCGGTCGCGGGTTATGACCGGCGGCACGGGACGAACTGATCGACCGGACGGGGTGACCTACGTCACGCCCACCCGCCCGGTTATCAGGCGCTCAGGGCCCCGTCGGCTCCGGATCCGTCGACAGCCGGGCGTGCAGGTGGGCGTCCCGGAACGCGTCGTGCCGGTCTTCCTGGAAGATCGCCCCGCGCAGGGTGCCCTCGTAGGGGAAACCGCAGCGCTCCGCGATCCGGCACGACACGTCGTGGCCGACCGCGTGGTCCAGCTCCAGGCGGTGCAGGCCCAGTTCGGTGAAGGTCCAGCGGGCGGCGAGCAGGAGCGCCCGGGTTGCGACGCCCTGGCCGCGGGCCTCGGGGAGCACCCAGTAGCCGACGCGGGCGACCTTCAGGTGGTACTTGATCTCGTTGACGCCGATGTGGCCCAGGGGCGTGTCGCTGTGCGCGTCGGCGATCCGGAACGACAGCGACGTACCCTCCGCGGCGCTCTGCTCCCGCGCGAGGAGCGACTCCCGGGCGCTCCTGCGGTCGTCGACCAGCCGCAGCGGCGTGTTCCAGCGGCGGAACTCCGGGTCCCGCATGCCGCGCAGCCACGTGTCGACGTCGGAGCCGGACCCGGCGTCCCAGGGGCGCAGCCGCAGGCCGTGGCCGTGCAGTTCCGGGGACGGGCCGGTCGGGGCGTGGTCACGTATGGGGGCCATGGGGCCATTCAAGCGCGTGCGGCTGTGCGGTTCACTCGCCCAGTCACGCTCAGCCGCCCGCCCCGCCCGCCCCGTCCGTCACGGGCCGGAACACCGGGATCCCGTCCCGGAACGTCACCTCGAGGTCCGTCCCGGCCGACAGATCCGCTGCCGTTCCCTCAGCCGCCGGACCCTCCGCTCCGACGAGTTCCGTCATCATCCGCGGCCCCTCGGCCAGGTCCACCACGGCGGCGACGTACGGCGTGCGGTCCGCGAAGGGCGGCAGGTCGTTGCGGTGGACGACGGACCAGGTGTAGAGGGTGGCCCGGCCGCTCGCCGTCTCCCAGGTGACGTCCTCGCTCCAGCAGTGCGGGCAGAACTCGCGCGGGTAGTGGTGGGCCTGGCCGCAGGCCCGGCAGCGGCGGATCAGCAGTCTGCCCTCGGCGGCCGCGTCCCAGTACGTCCGCGTGAAGGCGTCGGCCTCGGGCAGGTCGTGGCGGCCGGTCATCAGAACAGCTCCTTGGCCATCAGAACAGTCCCCTGGCCATCAGAACAGCCCCAGCGCGCTGTCCAGCGACCACGTCTGCCAGGACATGCCGAACAGCGCGACCACCGACATCAGCGCCATCATCGAGTTCTGCCCCTGCTCGGCCACGTCGTGGATCATGAGGGTGAAGTAGAGGGCGTTGAGGAGGAATCCGCCGGCCAGGGCGATCGGTGTCAGGAACCCGGTGATCAGGCCGAGGCCGAGGGCGAGTTCCGCGTAGACGACGACGTACGCCATCACGCGCGGGTGCGGCGCGACGGCCGCCTGGAAGCCCGAACGGACGGCGTTCCAGCGGTGCTCGGCCGCGATCCCGGCCGCCCACGCGATGCCGGTGCCGCGTTCGAACCAGGCCGCGCGGTCCTTGTGCCGCCAGCTCTCCAGCCACCACAGCCCGAGCCCGATCCGCAGCACGGCCAGCCATTCCGCCCCGGTGAGCCAGATCGAGTCCATGGGTGCTCCCGCGCCGCCGCCCGACATCGGATCTGACGGTACGTCAGGTCCGACCGGTGCGACAAGGCCCGGGGCCGTGCGCCAATGCCCGGGGCCTTCCGGCAAGGCCCGCGCCCGGCCGCGGGTCCTCCGGCGTCAGGAATGATCACCGGCTCGCCACAACCAGGCCCACCGCGCCACCATCCCCACCCCCTCCCGCTACAGCCGTGATCAATCCGAAACCAATTCCGGTCTTGACCGAGACCCATCAATCGGGTGCGTGATTACGCTCCCGCTCATGGCCGACTCCACTCCCCCCACACACTCCTCCGCACAGCCCCCACCCGACCGCCCCGTCTACGTCATCGGCGGCGGCCCCGGCGGGCTCTCCGCCGCGTACGCGCTGCGCGCCCGGGGCATACGGGCCGTCGTCCTGGAGAAGTCCGACCGTGTCGGGGCGTCCTGGCGCCGCCACTACGACCGGCTGCACCTGCACACCACCCGCCGCCTGTCGGCCCTGCCCGGACTGCCGATGCCCCGCCGGTTCGGGCGGTGGGTGTCCCGCGACGACGTGGTGCGGTACCTGGAGAAGTACGCCGAGCACCACCGCCTGGAGATCGTCACCGGCGTCGAGGTGTCCCGCGTCGAGCGCGCCCCCGACGGCACGGGCTGGCTGCTGCACGCCACCGGTGGCCGCGAGCTGACCGGCGCCGCGGTGGTCGTCGCGACCGGCTACAACCACACCCCCCGCCTGCCGGACTGGCCCGGCCGCTCCGCCTTCACCGGGGAGTTCCTGCACGCCGGCGAGTACCGCAACGGCAAGCCGTACGCGGGCCGGGACGTCCTCGTCGTCGGTGTCGGCAACACCGGCGCCGAAATCGCCGTGGACCTCGCGGAGAGCGGCGCCTCCCGGGTCCGGCTGGCCGTGCGCACCGTCCCCCACATCCTGCGCCGCTCCACCGCCGGCTGGGCCGCCCAGTACAGCGGCATCCTCGTCCGCCGGCTGCCGGTCGGCCTCGTCGACCGGCTCTCCCGGGCGCAGGCGAGGGTGGCTCTGCCCGACCTGTCGGCGCACGGACTGCCGCGCCCGGACACCGGCCTGTACAGCAGGGTGAAGCAGGGGGCGATCCCGGTGCAGGACGTCGGTCTGATCGACGCCGTGCGCAAGGGCCGGGTGGAGATCGTGGCCGCCGTCGACGGCTTCGAGGACGGCGGCAAGGTCCTCCTCGCCGACGGCACCCGCGTCTCACCGGACGCCGTGATCGCCGCCACCGGGTACGTCCGCGCCCTGGAGGGCCTGGTCGGCCACCTCGGTGTGCTCGACGCCGGCGGCAGGCCCGTCGTCCACGGCGCCCGCAGCCCGCAGACCGCCCCCGGCCTGTACTTCACCGGCTTCACCAACCCGATCAGCGGCAATCTCCGCGAGATGGCGATCGACGCGGTACGGATCGCGAAGGCCATCGCCCGGGACGGCTCGGGGACGGTGTCCCGGCTGCCGGGTTAGACCGCCGGGTCGGATCGTTCGACGTGCCCGACATGCCCGCCCTCCGGCGCCGTCACTCCCCCTCCGCCCACCGGCCCGGAGGGTGGTCGGGGAGCGTCAGGGCGGCCGCCACGCCGTAGTGGTCGCTCGCGTACACGCCGTCCACCGGCTCGACGAGGACCCGCTCGCAGGAGGAGACGCGCAGGGTCGGGCCGTGCGGGCCGCACCGGACCAGGATGTAGTCGATACGGCGGTCCGACGTCCCGGGCATGTCGCCCCGCCGCACGAGCGGGTTGCCGGGACTGAACGTGGGGCCCGGCTCCACGGGCCGTACGGCGGACCAGGCGTCCTGGAAGCAGACGCTCGTCCCGTCGAGGGACTGCAGCCCCTGGAGGAACCGCAGGCTGGCGGCGTGCGGCTCGGCGTCGAAGTCGCCGAGCAGGATCGCGTGCCGCACGTGCCGTTCGGCGACGGCCCTCTCGACGAGGCGGGCGGTGACCAGGGCCTGCAACTCCCGTTCGCGCTCGTAGCCGTAGGGCCAGCTCGGCTTGTGGTGCACCACGAGGACCGTGCCGAGGGGTTCGGGAAGCGGCAGCTCGGCGGCGACGACCCCGCACCAACTGGTGTGCACCGTGCGCCGGGTCACCTCCAGCGTGTCCGCCCACGTCCGCCCGAAGGGACGGCGTGCCGCCAGCACGGCTCCGACGCCGTCGGCGGACCACCGAGGATGCGGAACCACCTGCCACCCCGCGTCGACGAGGGCCGCCACGTCCGCGCGGGTGACCTCCTGGAGCGCCAGCACGTCCGGGTCCCGGCGCCGCAGTTCCCGCGCCAGGAGCGCCCGCCGACGCGGCCCGTCGGCGTACCGCGGCGCCAGCACGTTCATGGTCATCACACGCATGACGGAGGTCGGCTCGCTCATGGTCCCGGGTGGCACGGCGAACTTCGGTCGGTCACGACCATTCCTGATGCTCCGTCAGCTCGGATAATCTGACAGAGCGTCAGTTATCGGCTGTCTCACAGGAGCGGGCCAAACGATGCTTGGATCGACCCACGGCACCCTCACCACCGACTCCCGCCGCGCCCGGGCCATCGCCTGTGGTGAGCGGTCCGGGCCCACCGTGCACGGCAGGCCGGCCCAGGTGGGCGACCTCGACGTCAGCGGGCGCCCGCTGCACGCCGACGTCCCCGATCTGGACCGCTTCTTCCGTCCCCACTCCGTCGCCGTGATCGGCGCCTCGGACACCGAGGGGCGACCCCGCACCGGCATCACCCGCCAACTGGCCGACTGGGCCCGGCGGGTCGGGGCCCGGCTGCACCCCGTGCACCCGAGCCGGCCGGCCGTCTTCGGCATCCCCTGCGTGCCTTCCGTGGCCGACCTGCCCGAGCAGGTCGACCTGGCCGTCGTCCTCGTCGGTGATCCCCTGCCGGTGGTCGAGGAACTGGCCGAGGCCAAGGCGCGGTTCGCCGTCGTCTTCGCCTCCGGGTTCGCCGAGACCGGCCCGGAGGGGGAGGCGGCCCAGCGGCGACTGGCCGCCGCCGTCGAGCGGTCCGGGCTGCGGCTGCTGGGGCCGAACACCAACCTCAACGCCTTCGAGCGGTTCCGTGACGACCTCCAGGGCCCGGCGATCGCGCTGATCACCCAGTCCGGCCACCAGGGCCGCCCCGTCTTCGCCCTCCAGGAGCTCGGCATCCGCCTCTCGCACTGGGCGCCCACCGGCAACGAGGCCGACCTGGAGACCGCCGACTTCCTCTCCTACTTCGCCGAGCGGCCCGAGGTCGGCGCCATCGCCTGCTACCTGGAGGGGCTGAAGGACGGCCGCTCCTTCCTGCTCGCCGCCGACCGGGCCGCCCGGCGCGGTGTGCCGGTCGTCGCGGTCAAGGTCGGCCGCACGGAGACCGGCGCCCGCACGGCCGCCTCCCACACCGGCAAGCTGACGGGCGCGGACGCGGTGGTGGACGCGGCGTTCCGGCAGTTCGGCGTGATCCGCGTCGACGGCCTCGACGAACTCCAGGACACGGCGGCCCTGCTGGCTCGGGCCCGCCCGCCGCGCGCCGACGGGGTCGTCGTCTACTCGATCTCGGGCGGCACGGGCGCGCACGTGGCCGATCTGGCGACCGAGGCGGGACTGCGGCTGCCCGTGCTGTCCGAGGCCCGGCAGGCCGAGCTGCACCGGTGGATACCCGGGTACCTCAGCGTCGCCAACCCCGTGGACAACGGCGGGCATCCGGTCGGGGACGAGCGCGGCCGGAAGATCATCGACGCGCTCCTCGACGATCCGGAGGTGGGCGTGCTGATCTGCCCGGTCACCGGGCCCTTCCCTCCGCTCAGCGACCGGCTGGTCCGGGACCTGGTCGACGCGGCCGAGCGGACCGACAAGCTGGTGTGCGTGGTGTGGGGGTCGCCGGTCGGCACCGAGCCGGCCTACCGCGAGGTGCTGCTCGGCTCCTCGCGCGTGGCCACCTTCCGCACGGTCGGCAACTGCCTCACCGCCGTCCGCGCCTACCTCGCCCACCACCGCTTCACGACCGGCTACCGCTCCCCCTTCGACGAGGCCCCGCGCACCCCCTCGCCGTCCTACCGCAAGGCGCAGGCACTCATGCGGCCCGGGCAGCAGCTGAGCGAGCACGCGGCGAAACAGCTGCTGCGGGCGTACGGCATCCGCGTGCCGCGCGAGCAGCTGGTGACCAGCGCGGCGGCGGCCGTACGCGCGGCCGGGCTGGTGGGCTACCCGGTCGTCATGAAGGCCTCGGGTGCCCGGATCGCCCACAAGACCGAGCTGGGCCTGGTGAGGATCGGGCTGACCTCGGCCAGCCAGGTGCGGGACGCCTACCGGGAGCTGACCGACATCGCCCGCTACGAGGACGTCCCGCTGGACGGCGTCCTGGTCTGCCAGATGGTCGAGCAGGGCGTCGAGATGGTCGTCGGGGTCACGCACGACGACCTGTTCGGCCCGACCGTGACCGTCGGGCTCGGCGGCGTCCTGGTCGAGGTGCTGCGCGACACCGCGGTGGGCATACCGCCCTTCGGCGAGGAACAGGCCCGGGACATGCTCGCCGGGCTGCGCGGGCGGGCCCTGCTCGACGGGGTCCGGGGCCGCCCGCCGGCCGACCTGGACGCGCTCGTCGAGGTCGTCCTGCGCGTGCAGCGGATGGCGCTGGAACTCGGCGACCGGCTCGCGGAGCTGGACATCAACCCGCTGATGGTGCTGCCGCACGGGCAGGGCGCGGTGGCGCTGGACGCGCTGGCGGTGTGCGGCCGATGACGGAACCCGAGGTGCTGCACACCACCGGCGACCACGTCCTCACCCTCACCCTCAACCGGCCCGAGGCCCTCAACGCCCTCACCCCCGGCCAACGCGAACGCGTCATCGCCCTGCTGTCCGACGCCTCCGCCGACCCCGCCGTACGCGCCGTGGTCCTCACGGGCACGGGCCGCGGGTTCTGCGCGGGCGCGGACCTGCGGGGCACGGGCGCGGACCTGCGGGGCACGGGCGCGGACCTGCGGGGCGCGGGCGCGGGCCTGCGGGGCACGGACGCGGACCTGCGGGGCACGGACGCGGACCTGCGGGGCGCGGGCGCCGCGACGGGCGAGCGGATCGCCGGGGACGTCGCACGCATCCTGCGCACCGGCGCCCAGCGTCTGATCGCGGCCGTACTGGACTGCGAGAAGCCGGTGATCGCGGCGGTCAACGGCACGGCGGCGGGCCTCGGCGCGCACCTCGCGTTCGCCTGCGACCTGGTCCTCGCGGCCGAGTCAGCCCGCTTCATCGAGGTGTTCGTACGGCGCGGCCTGGTCCCCGACGCGGGCGGCGCCTACCTGCTCCCCCGTCTCGTCGGCCCGCAGCGCGCCAAGGAGCTGATGTTCTTCGGCGACGCCCTGACCGCGGCGGACGCCGAACGCCTCGGCCTGGTCAACCGGGTCGTCCCCGACGAGGACCTGGACAAGACGGCCCGTGCGTGGGCGGACCGCCTCGCCACCGGCCCGACGCGCGCCCTCGCGCTCACCAAACAGCTGGTCAACGCCTCCCTCGACACCGACCGCGGCACCGCCTTCGCCGCCGAGGCCGCCGCGCAGGAGATCAACATGGCGACGGCGGACGCGCAGGAGGGCGTACGGAGCTTCGTGGAACGGCGGAGCCCGCTGTTCCGGGGCCACTGAACCGACCCGCCCCACCCCTTCCGATCTGACGAAGCGTCAGAAACAATGGAAGGCGTGATGGGACAAGCAGGGATGGCCGAAGCCGCCGTCCGCTACCTCAGGCAGGTCCGTACCGCCGCCCCGCAGCCCGTCGAGCCGCTGCCGCGCCCGGAGTTGCGATGCGTCGGCGCCGACGAGCGCGCACCCCTGGACCCGCGTGAGTTCCGCCGCGTCCTCGGCACCTTCGCGACGGGCGTGACGGTGATCACCGCCCCACCCGCCACCCCCGCCGACTCCCCCGCCGGTTTCGCCTGCCAGTCCTTCACCTCCCTCTCCCTCGACCCGCCCCTGGTCGCCTTCATGGTCGGCCGCACGTCGACGACCTGGCCGCGCATCGCACGGGCCGGCGTCTTCTGCGTGAACGTCCTGGCCGCCCGCCAGACCGAGCTCTGCCGCGCCTTCGCGGTGAGCGGCGCGGACAAGTTCGCGGGCGTGGAGTACGACGCGGCACCCGTGTCGGGCTCACCGCGCCTGGCGGGTGCCGTCGCGTGGATCGACTGCGCGGTCCACGCCGTCCACACCGGCGGCGACCACCTGATCGTGGTCGGCCGGGTGAACGCCCTGGGCACGGGCGACGACGACGATCCGGAGGGCCCCCTGCTCTTCCACCGAGGACGCTTCACCCGGCTGACGGACTGACCCCGGCCGCCGCGTCCCCGGTCAGACGACGGCCAGCCGCCAGAGGGACGTCACTTCGGCGGCCCGAACGGCGTGCAGGGGATCGTCGGCGTCCCTCGCGCGCGGGTGCCGGGGACGCGCGTCCATCCGGTCGACCACGCGCAGCCCCGCCTCCTCCACGGCGGCGAGCAACGCCTCCCTGCTGCGCAACCCGAGCCGCTCCGCCAGGTCGGACAACACGAGCCAGCCCTCACCACCGGGTTCCAGCCGCCCGGCGAGCCCGTCGAGGAAACCGCGGAGCATGCCGCCGCCCGCGTCGTAGACACCGAGGTCGAGGTCGGAGGCGGGCCGGCCGGGGATCCAGGGCGGGTTGCAGACGACGAGCTGGGCGCGGAGGTCGGGGACGGGGGGCAGCTCCGGCCCAGGCGCGGGCCCGGGCGCAACGTCGGGCCCAGGCGCAACGTCGGGCCCGGAAGGACACTCCGGACCGGAGGGACACTCCGGCCCGGAGGGACACTCCGGCCCGGGATACAAAGCGGGCCCGACGACCCGCACCACCCCCGCCAACCCCAACCGCCGCACGTTGTCCCGGGCGCAGGCCCGAGCCCTCGCGCTCACGTCCGTCGCCACAACCCGCCGCACACCGCGCCGGGCCAGTACGGCGGCGAGCACGCCGGTCCCCGTCCCCAGGTCGAAGGCCGTACGCACGGCACCCCCACAGGGCAACGGCGCCCGCGCGACGAGATCGACATACTCTCCCCTGGTCGGGGCGAACACCCCGTAATGCGGATGGATCCGCGCCCCCAACGCCGGGACGTGCACGCCCCGCTCCCGCCACTGCCGGGCACCGACCACCCCCAGCAGCTCCGTGAGCGCGACGGCGACGGGCCCGTCGGCCGGCCCGTACGCCTCATCACACGCCCGCCGCACATCAGGAGCCCGGCGCAACGCCAAGGCGTGATCCTCCAACAGGACGATCAACTTGCCGAGCACGCGCGCACGGTGGCCGCGGAACCGGCGCTGGGCGTGGAACACCTCGGCCGGCGTGCCCCCGGCACCGGGTGCGCTACGACCGACACGACGGTCCATCGCCCGCAGCAACTGCCGGGCGTTGTGAAAGTCCCCGCGCCACAGCAGCGCGGTGCCCTCACAGGCCAGCCGGAAGGCGACGGCCGCCGGCATCCGGTCGTCGGCGACGACGACACGACGGGGCAGGGCCAGCCCGGACTCAGAATGCCAACGGGCGGAACGGGGTTGAGCCTCGACCCAATGGATCGTGGACACGGCAGACTCCTCGGAAGGTCGAACGTGAACGAACACACGAAGTCACGACGACCACGTCACCGAGGACCATGCCGAGTGTCATCAACGAGCCTTTCGAGGCGCTGAGTCAGCTGAACGCAGGGGGAACTCCCTGGCTTTCCAGAATAAGCCGAACCCGGCCCGGACCACCGGCCGCCGCCCGGCCTACGCGCCCCCACTACCCACAAACCGCTCGCCGCTCCCCCACGCGACGCGTCCTACCTCCTGACGTACCCGCTGATCAAGCGGCACCCGGACGCCGAAGAACGGCCGCGAGCGCCTTCCCCCAGGGGTACGCCTCGGGATTCCCTTGCTTAGGAGGATGCGGCTCGTAGCCGTCCGGGCCGTCCAGAACGAGCACGCCCTGCTCGCGGAGCACGGCGATCGAACGCGCCACCGGCGGCTGTGCGCCCTGCGCCTGGTTGAAGTACGGCATCGCGGCCACGGGCACGCCCATGTGCACCGCCTCCGACGGAATGCCGATCGCGAGGGTGTCCGCGATCCCCGCGCCCCATTTGTTCAGCGTGGTGCACGACATCGGCGCCGTCAGCATCGCGTCGGCCTTCGGCAGCACGTCTTGCTCCCAGGGCAGCTTGTACCGGGACCGCACCGGGTGCCCCGTCAGCTCGACCAGCTCCTGCATACGCGGCTCCCACCAACTCGCCGCAGCCGGGGTGAGGATCAGACACACGTCCCATCCATCCGCCTGACCGGCACGCACGCCGACGTCGATGTACTGGGCAGGACCTGCGGCGCAGGCGATCAAGTACAGGACCGGTTTCGTCATGCAGGGAGTCCACAGCGTCCGGCAAGCGCACGCAACCGCCCACCAGGGCTGGGGGTCGCACCGACGAGGTCCGCTGCTGATAGACCGGGCTCTTTCAAGGCCACGGAGTCGGGCGGCCGTGTCCAGTTGTGTGCGGCGTACTCGGGGGTGGTCGGCCCCTTTGGACGCTGGTCACGCATCGATCACAGCAAGGACCCGGTCCGTATCCGACAGCCCATCCAGCACGGCATGGGCGCCGGCGGCGCGCAGGTCGCCTGCCGAAGCTCGCCCCGTCGCGACCGCCACCACGCGGACACCGGCCTCCCGCCCTCCTGTGACATCGGCGGGAGTGTCTCCGAGAAACACTGCGTCCTGCGGCAATACCCCCGACCGCTTGAGGGCGGCGCGCAGCAACGCGGGGCGGCCTTCGCCGTCCTCGGCGTACGCGCCGTCGTCAAGACCCATGAACCTGTCCAGGCCGAACACGGCAAGCTTCACCTCGGCGGCCTGCCGGATGTTGCCGGTCACCACGGACTGCTGCACACCCCGGGCTTCGAGGGCAGCCAGCACGGCCGCGGTTCCGGGCAACGCGTGCCCCCGCTCGCGCAGCTCGGCCGCGCGGCGCACGTGCAGAGTCCCGAGCGCGTCAGCGAATCGTAGGAACAGATCGCTGCTGTACGGGATGTCATGCAGGCGCGCGGTCTCACGGAGGATCACCCGCTCCGTCGAACCGGTCACCGACGCCTGCTCCCGCAACGCCACACCCGTGACCTGCTCGAACGCCTCGCCCCACAGTTCACGGCCGAGCCCACCCGTCGCCATCAGCGTATGGTCGATGTCCCACAGCACCAGCTCCGGCACCAACGCCTCCTCTCCACGAACGCCGCGTCCCCGCGCAGCGGGCACCCTACGCTCAGAAGCAAGGAGCGAGGAGTGGGCGCATGGTTGCAGCAGACCTCCCTATCGGTGACAGGATCAGGCACTTCCGCGGCGGCCGCCGCCAGGACGCGGTCGCCGGTCTGGTCGGCATCACCCCGGACTACCTGTCCCAGATCGAACGCGGATTGAAGGTCCCGTCGTTGCCGATCCTGTACGCGCTCGCCCAGGAACTGGGCGTGCCCACCGCGGCACTGCTCTCCGAGCAACCGCCCGCCGAGGAACAGGCAGCTGACAACGCCGAGGCCGCAGTGGGCCGGGCGTTACTCGGCTGCGGCCCGGCCCACCATGCCGATCCCTTGCAGGCCAGCGTATTGAGAGATCGCGTGAGAGCCGCCTGGCAGAGCTGGCAGACCAGCCCCGACCGGTTCAGCAAGGCTGCCGAAACGCTGCCCGGCCTCGTCGCCGACACGGAAAACGCCGTGCGCGCCGCCCGCGCCGGTAACGAACCCGTGGAACGACGTGCCCTACTGCGCGCCGCCGCAGATCTTTACTGCCTGCTCCGGTCCTACCTTCGGCGCAGTGGCCGCGTCGATCTCGCCCTCCTCGCCGCCGACCGGGCGATGCGCGCTGCAGAGGATGCCGACGACTCACTGCGCATCGCCGCTGCTCAGTGGAACCTCGGGCATGTGCTGCTCGCTGTCGGTCGGCCCACCGAGGCGGAGGAATTGGCGCTGCGCGCCGCCGAGCAGGCAGCGGCGGCACGGATGCCGCAGAGCCACCGGGTAGCGATGACGGGTGCTCTCCAGCTCGTGGCGGTGGTGGCTGCCGCCCGTCGGCGTCGATGGTGGGAGGCGCGCGAGCGGCTGACGCGGCACGCCGCGCCCGCGGCCCGGGCCGTGTCCGACGACAGCAACCTCGCCTGGACTGTTTTCGGTCCGACGAACGTGGCGTTGCACGCCGTCTCGATCGAAATGGAGGCCGGTGAAACAGGTGAGGCCCTGCACACGGCGGACTCCATCGACACGACTGGGCTGCCGTCACTTGAGCGGAAGTTCACATTCGGCCTGGAGGTTGCGGCCTGCCACAGTCAGCGCCGAGACGACGCCGCCGCGCTGCTGGCCCTCCTCAGCCTCGAAGCGATCGCGCCGCAGGACCTCGCACGTACGCCGCTCGCACGACAGCTGGTGCTGACGGTGATCCGTCGAGCCCGGGCGATGCACGCCCGTCAGGCGGAGCAACTCGCGGTGAGGATCGGCCTCGTGTAGAGCCGCCGAGCCTGTGGCCCGCCCGAACCGTCAGCTCGGTTCGGTCCTGCAGGGCGTGCCTACGGTCAGTCGTGTGAGAGCGACCAGACGTGATCGGGGAGTGACGAGCATGCCGAGCAGCAACAGTCATCGAGCCCTGCGGCCCATCGTGCCTACCCCCGGCGTACTCGTACACCCCAGCTCAGACCGGAGGTTGGCAGCGGAGCACTGGCTGCTGGCTACGCTGCCTACGCCGATCCGCGAACGGGCCCGCCTTGAATGGGAGCAGCACGACGTGGCACTGCTCCCGCTGGGAACGCTGTTCTCCGCCGTACGGATCCCGGGCCGCCTCGTGGCCGCCCTGACGGGCAGCGCCGAGTTTCCCGAGCTGGACGAGTTCATGCACGAGGCGCTCGACGGCGGCGCGGTCATCTGTGATCCGCAGTACTTCCGTTACTACGTTCTGGTCCCCGCCGGCATGCCGAGGACTTGGAGTCAGGCCGTCGACGACTGGCGCGGGGCGGATGTGGACTGCCTGGGTCTCGGCAGCTTCCTGGGCGTGCCGAAGGTGGACGCCCAGGCATGCATCCGCACCCACACCCCTTACTGGTCGGTACCGATGGACTCACCCGCGACGCTGTGCAGGCCCTTGAGGGTGGCCCGGCTGATCGCCGCCGCCCGGCACTGCGTGACCACGGAGCCGAGCTCATGAACGCGGATCCGAAGCCGCTCCCTCCCGCCGACGACTCCCCGGAGCAGAGAGCACTCTCCCCGAAGGAGACCGCGCTCGTGCGCCTGGCAGAGCACTTCCTCGCGTGCTCGACCTGCCGGGCCATGGACGACGAGGGCGCGAACCTGAACCTCCCCTGCGAGACCGACGACCGACTCCTGAAGGAACTCCGCGCAGCACGCCACACCGACCGCACCGGCCTGCCCCACGACGTGCCCGTCGAGTGAGCCACCCCTACGAATCCCCCGAGGAGCCCAGCATGGAGAGCACCGTCATCCGCCCCTTCGAGCCCACAGATGGCTTTGTCCACGAGATTGGGCTCTGGCTCCAATTGTGTGGTGGCGCCACTGTGCGTGACAGTCGTCAGTAAGGTGTGCCGAGCGCTTCAAGATCGACTGCACCACTTCGGGAGGGGCAAGAGTCACTGTTGCGTGCTGGATTCTCGTGCGGTGCGGGTTGTGGTGAGTGGTGCGGCGATGCACGCGGTGGCGAGGAGGATACCGAAGGCGACTGTCAGGGCGGCGGTGTATCCGTGCACGGATGCTGCGGTCGGCGTGGCGTGGTGTGGCGCCGCCAGGTATGACGCCGTGGTGCTGGCTGCAATGGTGTTGAGCAGTGCGGTGCCGAGTGCGGCTCCGAGTTGCTGGGCGGCGTTGTAGGCGGCCGCCGCGGCTCCGATGTCGTGCTGGTGCATTTTCGCGGTGGCCAGGCTGGCCGTCGGGGGCATGACGCAGCCGAGGCCGAGCCCGGTGAGTACCAGGGCGGGTGCTAGGTACTGCGGCAGGATGTCCGTGCTCTGCGGCGTCAGGCGGGTCAGGATGAACATCCCGGCGGCTGCGGCGAGCAGGCCCGGCAGGATCAGCATCGCGGGTGCGACGCGTCCGTGCAGTTTGCCGGCGATGAGTGTGGAGCCGAACAAGGCGGCCAGGGCATTGATGAGCAGTGTCAGGCCCGCCTGGACCGGCGAGTATCCGAGGACGGTCTGGGTGTAGTAGCTCATGAACAGGTAGAAGCCGAACATGGCGACGAACATCAGGGTGATCGCGATGAGTGCACCGGCGCGGGCGTGGTGCAGGAGCACGCGCATCGGGAGAAGCGGGCGGGGTGTTCGGACTTCGACGATGGCGAACACGGCCAGCAGCAGGATTCCGCCGGTCAGCAGTGCCAGCACCTTCGGTGAGTCCCACCCGAGTGGTTCGGCTTCGTTGAAGGCATAGACCACCGCTGCGAAGCCCGAGGCGCTGAGTAGTGCGCCGGCAACGTCGAGCGGCCCGTCGCCGCGGATTGGGCGGTCTGGTTGCACCCGTGCCGTGCCGAGCAGGGCGAGCAGCGCGACGGGAACGTTGATGTAAAGGCACCATCGCCAGGTGGCGTACTCGGTCAGCAGCCCCCCGGCAACTAGACCCAGGGCTGATCCGGCGGCACCGACCGCGGCGAACACGCCGAACGCCCGGCCGCGTTCGTGTGGTTCGGTGAAGGTGGTGCTCAACATTGACAGCCCGGCCGGGGCGAGCGCAGCGGCGAAGACACCCTGCAGGGCCCTGGCTGCGAAGAGCAGCTCGGGGTTCACGGCGGCCCCGCCCAGCCCAGAGGAGACGGCGAAGCCGATGAGGCCGATCATGAACGTGCGCCGGTGGCCCAGGGCGCTGCTGATTCTGCCGCCGATCAGTAACAGTCCGCCGAAGGCCAGCGCATAGGCGGTGACCGCCCATTGTCGGCTCGTGTCGGACATGCCGAGCTCGCTCTGTGCAGAGGGCAGCGCGATGTTCACGATCGTCCCGTCCAGGACCACGAGAAGCTGGGCCGCACTCACCACCAGCAGCGTCCACCATCGCCGCTGTGCGAAGGGGGGTCCTCCCGCGATGTCGCGGATCTCGACGGCAGGCTCCGCGCCGGGCGGTTCGATGTCTTGGTCATTCATGAATTCAAGTGTTTCGTTGAACTGACCCCGGAGACCTTTTGTCGCCTCCAGTCGATGGAGCAGGGCAGATGAGCGGACAACCTTCACGCCACGGTTGAAGCCCTTGGCGGGGATCGAGCGCGTTACTCCGGAGCCCGAGTGCTGACGACCGAGCGCACGTGCCGGCCTCCTGGGCCGCGGCGGTCGGAGGGACACCGCGGCCGACGCACCCTGGCAACTCGCGCTCGCGGACGTGGCGACCGTCCTGATCTACGCCGCGATCGTGCTGCGCGCCCCGGCCGGAATCGTCTGCTGCCGACGCCAATTCACTTGACCTCCACCGCAGTCGAGGTTGAAGAGTTGCGGGCGACCGAAGTGAACAGCCGAGAAAAAGGGGGCGTGATGGAGTACTCGCACGACGACGCGGAGCTGGTGAAGCAGCCCGTCGGGTACTGGACGTGGGCCGCGAACAAGACGGTCATGGCGTACGTCAGGGGGCGGCTCGCGGCCATCGGGATCACCCAGCCCCAGTGGTGGGTGCTGCACCAGGTGCTGCACAGCGAGAACGGCGTCCCCCGGGACGAGGTGATCAGCGCCCAGCAGGCCAACCTCGATGTGGGCGCCGGCATCGTTCCCGACATCGACCTGCTGGTGGAGCGGAAGCTGCTCGTCCTGGATGACGCCGGCCGGCTCCGGCTCACCGACGAAGGCAGGGCGCTGCACCAGCGCGCCGCGGAGACCCAGCGCTCCAGCCGGGCAGAGGTGCACGCGGGTATCCCGGACGAGGAGTACCTGATCACCCTGAAGGTGCTGCAGCGCATGATCCGCAACGCGGGTGGAGACGTGTCCCCGGGCTGATGATCCACACGGGCTTTCGGGCCGGCCGGTGACGCGGCACAGGCTGCCTTGACCACCATGGAGAGGAGATCTGCGTGTCCGATCGGGTCGTACTCGAGGTGGCGCAGTGGCAGGGGTCGGCGGCCCCGACCGCCGGCCGGTTGCGCGGTGGCGCCGCTTGGCTCGCCGAGTTGATCCCCGACGGCCGGCGGCGCACGGTCGCGCTCGACGCCGGTGTCGGGGAGTCGCGGGCCGGCGTGCGGAACGCCGACGTGCTGGAGCGGCACCTGCGAGCAGTGCGCGAGGCTCTGGCCGAGGTTCCGCCGGGTGCGACGACAGTCACCATCGGCGGCGACTGCGGCGTCGATCTCGCCCCGGTCGAGGCCGCGCTCTCCGCGTTCGGGGACCGGCTCGCGGTGGTGTGGTTCGACGCGCACGGGGACCTCAACACCCCGGAGTCGTCGCCGTCCGGCGCCTTTCACGGCATGGTGCTGCGCGCACTCGTCGGCGACGGGCCCGAGGGTCTGCGGCCCGCGCGGAGCCTGTCGGCGGACCGCGTGGTCCTGGCGGGCGCCCGGTCCCTGGACCCGGGCGAGCGGGACCTCGTCGCTCGTCGCGGCATTCGGCACCTCGGCGCCGAGCAGCTGACCCGGCCGGATCCGCTGCTCGCCGCGGTGCGCGCGACCGGGGCCGAGGCGGTGTACGTCCACATCGACCTCGACGTCCTCGACCCGCGTGTCTTCCCGGCCGTCGGTACGCCCGAGCCGGGCGGGCTCGGCGTCGAGGACCTGCTCGGAGCGGTGCGAGCGCTGACGGAGGAGTTCACCCTGGCCGGCATCGCGCTGACCGAGTACGAGCGGACGGACGACACCGGCCAGGAGGAGGCCGTACTGCGGCGGATCGTCGACGGACTGTTCGGATCCGCCCGGCGGTGAGCGGCGCGGAACGGCACGGCCGCAGGAAGGCCGGAGAGCCCCCGGAGGAGCCCTACGAGCCCCACGAGCCCTACGGCCCCTACGAGCCAGCCGAATCCGACGAGCCCGCTGAGCACCTCCGCTACGCGGCCCACCTGGACGCGTTGGCGCGGGTCGCCGGCCCGGACGAGCCCGGCCTGATCGGCACGGTGCTCACCGACCCGGACCGCACGATGGCCCAGGCCGCCGTGCTGCGGCACCTGGACCGCCGGGCCGCGCAGCTCTGTTCCGGGCCCGGGTGGGAGGAGTGGGCGCGGACCATGACCCGGACCGTGGCCCGCCACCCTTTCCTGACGCGGCGTCTGCGGGAGTGGTCCCTCTTCCGGGCCGTCACGCTCCGGCTGCCCTGGCACGAGGACGAGCTGCTCGCGGCATCCGACTGGCTCCAGCTCAAGACGGTGGCGGGGCCGAACCCCGAGGCGTCGGCGATTCTCGCCGAGCGCGGCCGGACGAAGAGAATCCGCACCACCGCCCGGACCAGCCTGCCGCGACAGCGCGAGCACTGAGCCCGAAACACAGCGCATGCGCTGAACCCGGAACTCAGACCGCCGCCCCCGCCCCGACCCCCCGCCGCCGGATCACCAGCGCCATCAACGCCGCCGCCGCGCACAGCGCCCCGGACGCGTACCAGACCACGTCGTACGAGCCGAAGGCGTCCCGCGCGACGCCGCCGAGGAAGGCGACGAGGGCCGCGCCCACCTGGTGGGAGGCGAGGACCCAGCCGAAGACGATCGCGCTGTCCTCGCCGTACTGCTCGCGGCACAGGGCGAGGGTGGGCGGGACGGTGGCGACCCAGTCGAGGCCGTAGAAGACGATGAAGAAGATCATCGGAGGGTGGACCGCGGGGCCCAGCAGCAGCGGGAGGAACATCAGCGACACGCCCCGCAGCGCGTAGTACACCGCCAGCAGGCGGCGCGGCTCGAAGCGGTCCGTGAACCAGCCGGAGGCGATCGTGCCGACCACGTCGAAGACGCCGATGACCGCGAGCAGGGAGGCGGCGGCCGTGACGGGCATGTGGTGGTCGTGGGCCGCGGGGATGAAGTGGGTCTGGATCAGCCCGTTGGTGGAGGCGCCGCAGATCGCGAACGTGCCGGCGAGCAGCCAGAACGGGCCGGTGCGGGCGGCCGAGAACAGGACGGTCACGGCCCGGCGGGCGGCGCCGGGCACGGGCGCGGGCTTGGGCACGAACTCGGTCGCCCCGTACGGCTTCTGGCCCACGTCGGCCGGGTGGTCGTGCAGCAGCAGCCACACGAACGGCACGACCGCGAGCGCGGCGAGCGCCACCGTCACCGCCGCCGGGCGCCAGTCGTACCGGTCGATGATCCAGGACAGCAGCGGCAGGAAGATCAGCTGGCCGGAGGCCGAGGCGGCGGTGAGGATGCCGCTGACCAGGCCGCGCCGCTCGGTGAACCAGCGGTTGGTGACGGTCGCCGCGAACGCCAGCGCCATCGAGCCCGAGCCGAGGCCGACCAGCAGCCCCCAGCACAGCATCAGCTGCCAGGCCGCCGTCATCCACACGGTGAGCAGGGAACCGAGCGCGATCACGGTCAGGGCGACCGCGACCACCCGGCGGATGCCGAAGCGGTCCATCAGGGCCGCCGCGAACGGGGCCGTCAGACCGTACAGCGCGAGGTTGACGGAGACCGCGGCGCCGATCGTGCCGCGCGACCAGTCGAACTCGTCGTGCAGCGGCTCGATGAGCAGACCCGGCACGGAACGGAAGGCGGCGGCGCCGATGATCGTCACGAAGGTGACGGCGGCGACGAACCAGGCGCGGTGCACACGACGACGACGGCGGGGCTTCGGCGGCTGCTCGACGGCCGCCGCATCGGTTGTCTGGGTCACGACATAGAGCTTCCGGCCTGCGCTTCCTCGCAGCGAGTGGCCCGAGGGACAGCATTCGCTAGGATCGGGCCATGACCTCGGCCACAGGATCCGGACCCCAGGGGGACGCCGGCGTCCGCCCGCACCGCGTCGTCGTCCTGGCCCTCGACGGCCTGCTCCCCTTCGAACTGGGCATCCCGCACCGCATCTTCGGCCGCCCCAAGGACGACCGGGGGCGGCCCCTGTACGAGGTCGTGACGTGCTCGGTGCGGCCGCCGGGCGCGGTCGAGACGGACGCCGACTTCGCCGTCCACGTCTCCCACGGCCCGGAAGCCCTGGCCACCGCCGACACGGTGATCATCCCGGCTTCGTACGAACTCGGCCCGGTCTACGAGGAGGGCGTGCTGACCGACGACCTGGCCGCGGCGCTCACCCACCTCAGGCCGGGCACCCGGCTGGCCTCCATCTGCACGGGCGTCTACGTCCTCGCCGCCGCCGGCCTCCTCGACGGCCGTCCGGTGACCACCCACTGGGCGGAGGCGGAGCGTCTCCAGCGGCTCTTCCCGCAGGTCGAGGTCGACCCGGACGTGTTGTTCATCGACGACGGCGACGTCCTCACCTCGGCCGGCGTCGCGGCCGGCATCGACCTGTGCCTGCACATGGTGCGCCGTGACCACGGCGCGGCCGTCGCCAACGACGTGGCCCGCCGCACGGTCGTACCGCCCCACCGCGACGGCGGTCAGGCCCAGTACATCGCGCGGCCGGTGCCCGATCCGCAGCAGGCGTCCACCACCACCGCCCGCGCCTGGGCCCTGGGCCGTCTCCACGAGCCGATCCAGCTGCGGGACATGGCCGCCCAGGAGTCCATGTCGGTGCGCACCTTCACGCGCCGCTTCCGCGAGGAGACCGGCGTCAGCCCCGGCCAGTGGCTCACCCAGCAGCGGGTGGAGCGGGCCCGGCACCTGCTGGAGTCCACCGACCGCTCCATGGACCGGGTGGCCCGCGACGCGGGCTTCGGCACGGCCCAGTCGATGCGCCAGCACCTCCAGGCGGCCCTCGGCGTCACCCCGACCGCCTACCGGCGGACCTTCCGCGCGGAGAACGCCACGGCCGCCACCCTCGAAACCTGACGCCCTCGAAACCTGACGCCCTCGAAACCTGACGCCCTCAAGACCTGACACCCTCAAGACCTGACGCCCTCAGAACGTGAGCACGCCCCGGGCCACCCGCCCCGCCTCCGCGTCCGCCGCCGCCTTCTCGAAGTCCTCGACCGGATAGGTCCTGGTGACGAGTTCGTCGAGCAGGAGGCGGCCCTGGCGGTACAGGTCGGTGTAGAGGGCGATGTCCCGCTGCGGGCGGGAGGAGCCGTAGCGGCAGCCGAGGACGGACTTGTCCAGGTACAGGGAGGAGACCCGGAAGGACGCCTCGGCCTCGGCCGGGGGCACGCCCAGCAGGACCGCCTGCCCGTGCCGGTCCAGCGCGTCGATCGCCCGGCGGATCAGCTCCACCCGGCCGACGCACTCGAAGGCGTGGTCCACGCCCGTGGGGAGGACGTCCCGTACCCCCTCCGTCGACGTGAGGAAGTCGGTCGCGCCGAACCGGCGTGCCACCTCCTCCTTCGCCGGGTTGGCGTCCACGGCCACGATCCGCGAGGCGCCCGCGAGCCGGGCCCCCTGCAGCACGTTCAGCCCGATCCCGCCCGTCCCGATCACCAGGACGCTGTCGCCGTGGCCCACCCGCGCCCGGTTCAGCACGGCACCCACGCCCGTCAGCACCCCGCAGCCGATGAGGGCGGCCGACGTCAGCGGGATGTCCGCGGGGATGCGGACCGCCTGGACGGCCTTGACGACCGTCCGCTCCGCGAACGCGGAGTTGGACGCGAACTGGTGGACCGGCAGGCCGCCGTGGCGGAACGGCCGGCCCGGGCGGCCTATGGCGTGCCGGCACATGGTCGGCCGGCCCCGGTCGCACTCGGCACATGTCCCACAGTGGGCGAGTGTGGACAGCGCTACATGATCCCCGGGCACCACATGGGTGACGCCCACACCCACCGCCTCCACGATCCCGGCCCCCTCATGGCCCAGCACCACAGGAACCGGGAAGGGAATGGTCCCGTCCACCACCGACAGGTCGCTGTGGCACAGCCCGGCCGCCGCGATCGCCACCCGCACCTCGCCCGGCCCCGGCTCGCGCACCTCCAGGTCGGTGACGACCCGGACCTGTTTCCCGTCGAAGATCACGCCTCGCATCACACGGCCCCCTTGGGCTCCCTGGGCAGACCGAGCACACGCTCGGCGATGATCGTGCGCTGGATCTGGTCCGAGCCGCCGTAGATCGTGTCGGCCCGGGAGAAGAGGAACAGGTGCTGCGCCGCGTCCAGTTCGTACGGCGCCGATGCCGACCAGTCGGCGGGCCCCACCCCCGCCGCCGCGCCCCGCACGAGAACGGCCAGCTCCCCGAGCCGTTGGTGCCAGCCGGCCCACAGCAGCTTGGCCACGCTCGGCGCCCCCGGCCCGGCGGTGCCCCCCAGCGTGCGCAGGGCGTGCCAGCGCATGGTGCGCAGCTCGGCCCACTGCCGTACGAGCCGCTCGCGTACGACGGGATCCCGCGCCGCTCCCGATTCCACGGCCGCCCGCACCACGGCGCCCAGCTCCTCGGCGAAGCCGATCTGCTGGGCCAGCGTGGACACGCCCCGTTCGAAGCCGAGCAGGCTCATGGCCACGCGCCAGCCGTCGCCCTCCGCGCCGACGACGTGCTCGGCGTGGGCGCCGTCGAAGAAGACCTCGTTGAAGTCGCTGGTGCCGGTCAGCTGCCGGATGGGGCGGACCTCGATCCGCCCCGGCTGGTCCATGGGGACGAGCAGGAAGGTCAGCCCGTGGTGCCGCACCGAGCCCGTCTCGCTCCTGGCCAGCACGAAGCACCAGTCCGCCTCGTGCGCGAGCGAGGTCCAGATCTTCTGCCCGGTGACGCGGTACGAACGCCCTTCACGCACCGCCGCCGTACGGATCCCGGCGAGGTCCGATCCGGCGCCGGGTTCGCTGTACCCCTGGCACCAGAGTTCGTGACCGGCGGCGATCGGGGGCAGGAAGCGGGCCTTCTGCTCCTCGGTGCCGTGGGCGATGAGCGTGGGGGCGAGCAGGTTCTCCCCGATGTGCCCCGACCGCGGGGGCGCGCCCGACCGCGCGTACTCCTCCGCCCAGACGACCTGCTGGGTGAGGGTGGCCGTGCGGTTCCCGAACCCGGACACCTGCCACCCGAGCCCGATCCACCCGTCCGCCCCGAGGGTCCGTTCCCAACCACGCCGATCCACCACGCCGTCGACATGCGAGGAGAGCCAGTCCCGGGCTTCCCCGCGAAACACCTCATCGTCCGGACCGAACCCGAAATCCATCACGGTTCTCCTCCCGACCCAGGGGCGCGGGGAACTGCGCGACAAGCCACACCCGAACCCGCACCCGCCACACACTCCGCGCCCCCGAGCTACTGGGCGTTGGGCCGCTCCCCTCCCCGCGCCGCCCTCTCCATCTCCGCCACCCGCTCCAGCATCGGCATCGGATCCACCCCCACCGACCCGGGCAGAAACTCCGCGATCCCCTCCACGGTCCAACCGCCGGAGGCATACGCGGCGCGCAACTCCCTCGGCTGTGCCCAGACCGCGATCTTCGGCCCGGCGACCGTGTACACCTGCCCGGTGATCCCCTGCCGGGCGGCCTCGTCGGAGAGCAGGTACACCACCAGCGCGGCGACGTCCTCCGGCTCCCCGATCTCCGCCAGTTCCATCGGGACCCCCGCCGACATCCGGGTCCGGGCGACGGGCGCCACCGCGTTCGCGGTCACCCCGTACTTGTGCAGCCCCAGCGCGGCGCTGCGCACCAGCGAGATGATCCCGCCCTTCGCGGCGCTGTAGTTCGCCTGCGACACCGACCCCTGGTGGTTGCCGCTGGTGAAGCCGATCAGCGTGCCGGCGCGCTGCTTCCGCATGACCGCCGAGGCCGCCCGGAACACCGTGAACGTCCCCTTGAGGTGCGTCGCGACGACCGGGTCCCACTCCTCCTCGCTCATGTTGAACAGCATCCGCTCGCGCAGGATCCCGGCGACGCAGACGACACCGTCCAGCCGCCCGTACGACGACAGCGCCACGTCGACCACGCGCTGCCCGCCCGCCATGGTGGAGATGTCGTCGGCGACCGCCACGGCCGCTCCGCCCGCCGCCTCGATCTCCTTGACCACGGCCTCGGCGACCTCGCTGGTCGGTGAGGCGCCGTCGACCGCGACGCCGTAGTCGTTGACCACGACCCGCGCGCCCTGGGCCGCCGCCGCGAGCGCGACCGCCCGGCCGATGCCCCGCCCGGCGCCGGTGACGGCGACGACCTTGCCTGCCAAGAAGTTCCCCACGCCCGGCCCCTTCCCGTCCCACGGTTTCTGACGGACCGTTAGATTTTCCGGTTCCCGAATTCTACGACCCGTCAGATACGGGAAGACAAGCCCCGGGGAGGACTCATGTCACTGCCGGACGCGTTCCACGACATCGCCAAGCGCGTGAACAACTGGGGCCGTTGGGGAGCCGACGACGAACTCGGGACACTGAACCTGATCACCGACGAGGTGGTGCGGGAAGCCGCCGCCTGCGTGCGCACCGGACGCCGGATCCCGCTGGCGCTGCCGCTGCGGCAGGACGGTGTGCAGACGGGGATGATCCCGGGCCGCGTCAACCCGCTGCACGTCATGGTGCAGATCAACCAGGAGCTGTTCGGCCCGGGCACGGTCGCGTGCAGCGACGACGCCGTGACCATGGGACTGCAGGCGGGCACCCACTGGGACGCGCTGCCGCACGTCTCGCACTCGGGCCGGCTCTACAACGGCCGCCCGGCGGACACCATCACCGCGCACGGCGGCGCCGGGTTCGGCGGCATGGACAAGGTCCGGCACGTCGTCTCGCGCGGGGTGCTGCTCGACGTCGCCCGGGCCCGGGGCACGGACCGGCTCGCCGGGGGGTACGCCGTCACGCCCGAGGACCTGGAGGCCGCCGAGGAACTGGCCGGTGCGCGGGTGCGGTCCGGCGATCTCGCGCTGGTGCGGACGGGGCAGGTCCAGGTCTGCCTGGCCGGGGACCGGCACGCCTACGCGTATCCGTCGCCGGGGCTTTCGATCCGCACGCCGGAGTGGTTCCACGCGCGCGATGTGGCCGCCGTCGCCAACGACACGCTCACCTTCGAGGTGTTCCCGCCCGAGGTGGCGGACCTGTGGCTGCCGGTGCACGCCCTCGACCTGGTGGAGATGGGGATGCCGCAGGGCCAGAACTGGAACCTCGAGGAGTTGTCCACAGCCTGTGGAGAAGCGGGCCGCTACACGTTCCTCCTGGCGGCCACACCCGAGCCCTTCACAGGGGCGACCGGGGCTCCCGTCGCCCCGGTCGCCATCCTGTAGGCCACCCCCCTGAAGCTGGATGGCGGCGCCGCGCTGCTCGCCCCGAGCACGACAGCGCGCGCCGCCACCCGACTCCGGCGCTCCCGCCCCGGCTCCCGTGGCCCTGAAAGGAGCCGACGCCGAATCACGACTCACACTCGCCGAGGGCCGCCGTCGTCGAAGCCCTCGCCGTCCCCTCACGGCGAATCGCTGCCCACAAGCGTGAGCAAGCGGTCACCACGCGTCAACACCCGTTCGGCGATTCATCGCTTATGCGGCTTTTGCCGTGGGCGCGCACGGAAGCACGTCCCGGCGCATCGCCGCATGCCCTGCCGAAACCGGCCGACCGCCGCGCCTGCGTGCCCCGGCCCCGCCGCACTACCGCGCGGCATGTGCCGCCGTACACCGCGGCCCGACCACCCCGCGCCCGCCGAGCGCGGGCGACTCAGGGGCGCTAGGGGGTGTCCGCAAAGTCCCGCCTGCCCCGCGACGCCCGGCACGCTCCCCCAAGCTCTTCGAGCAGGGGGTACCCCCACTCGCCGCACCGGG